>CATPCK010000559.1 GCA_955652655.1 uncultured Ktedonobacteraceae bacterium
CCCCTACAGGAGACCCATCCACATTTCGTGAGGTTGATGCGTATTACAGCCGATTTATCGGCCCTCCGTGGATGTTCCGCTCTCCGCATGATCTTGTTAAAAATCATTGCGCCCTTCCATCTCCACCCACTCCTCACACATGATGGTGAACGTCATCCCCAATGGCTTCATACCTGTACACCTGAAAGATCTTGGGCAAGGAGTACATCGGCTACGCGTTTTCTCCCCACGCCGTGAGGACGAACATGATGCCGCGGTAGTCATCTTTGAGCATATCGAGCTCCATCTGATTGTAAAGCCGATCCAACTCCTCTTGTGTACTCATCTCCATCTTGATGAGGAAGGGCTGGATCAACTTGAAGAAGGCCATCCAATCCCGGCGGAAGTGTTCATAATCTTCCGTTCCAGCGGAAAAATCAACCACATGTGCCCTTTGCTGGACATTGGCGCAGCCCAGGCTATGAAGGAAGCCGCCTAGCATGGGAGACGGCTGGGCCAAGAAAGGCGACGAAACGAGCATTGACCAGATCAAAGAAGTCGTCAGGAAAATCGAGTGGTTGCCTGGCATCCATCACCTGAAAGCTCACGTTTCGCAAGCCCTGCACCTGTACTTGTGTACGGGCGTAGTCGATCATCGCTCTGCTGACGTCGAACCCAACCACCTCTACCTCAGGATAGGCAAAGGCCACCTCCTGCGCCCAGCCACCTGGGCCACAACCAACATCCAGGATGCGCTGGATGCCAGAGAGGTCGGACCGCTCGGAAAACAGCCCCCCCATGCCTTTGGTAATAAGGCGGTCTTGCTCGAGCAGTCGACCCGTCGTGCCATGCAGGAAACGCTCAAACTCTCAACCTACTTCGCGCTCTTGCTCATCATTGCCCTTATCGTCAGCGCCTTGATACCTGTCCTCCCCCACTTCCCTACCCATCTCCTCCCATTCTAAGGGGGTTCGAATATTTCGGGGGGAATGAATCAAAATCTTGGACCAACGACGAAATAGCTCGAACTCCCGCTACAAGAGTTCGTGCTAGTCCTGCAGAAATTACCTTTCAAGTAGTTCCCTTGTTGAACTTTTCCATAAAAGTAGAGTGGTTGCTGACCGGCAGGCTGCTGCACCGTAAAAGAGAAGTTGCCTTGAGTATCGACAATTCCCTTGAGTGGATAAGCTCCCTGGGAAGGAGACTTGAAGGTAAACATTCCGTTCAAGACACCACTTCCTTTGCTTTGCTGTATAAATACCGAGGTGCTTGTTGTCTGTTGCGTTGTTGCATCATTCATTGATCCGTTATATGTGCCAGCTATATAGAGCCCGTTTGGTGGCTTTGCAGTTGGGGTGATTCGAACAGTTGGAGTGTGCTTTGGCGTTTGCGCAAGAGCAGTCGCCGTTTGTGATTGAAGCAGGGCATTCGCGTTGGACTGGCGGCTGCTATAAAAATAAACTGTGCCAGCAAGTAATAGCAATATGATGAGGCCAGAGAGAATACCAGCCATCATGGGGAGGGAGGGACGCCTTTTTCTCGTTGCAGGTGGCTGCTGTTGTATCTCTGGCGCGCGCAGGTTGGAATTAGAGGACGCTACCGTTGGGAGATCATGACCTGGTGCCGGCTCAAATGGCTTCTGCACGCCGCTTTCCGGTGTAAGAAGCGTCGGCTCGACACTGTCAGCCTCTGATGACTGCTGTGCTTCTTCGGAAAGTGTAATGGCAACGGTCAGTATGAGGTCTCCCATCGGAGTGGTTGGGTCACCGGGGCTTTGCAAGTGGATGACCTGGCCATCATAGGCTCCTGCGGGTACCGTCACGTTGACATGCTGGCCCCCAGGAAGGGTGATCATTCGGCTGGTACCGGAGCGGGCCTCTGCCGAGCTGATAGCCAGTGTACTACGAATGTCGTTGGTCATATCGTCGGCACTCGGCAGTTGCGGCCTTATGACAAGCGTGGCAGGCAAAAGATTCATGGCCTTCTCAAATTCACTGGCGAAGGTGGTGATAGAAGGAAAACGGTCTTCTGGTTTCTTCGCCAATGCACGTAAGATCACCAAATCAATAGCTTCAGTCAGATGGGTATTGTAATTGCTAGGCGGGGATGGTTGGACGGTGAAGTGCTGGTACATCAATTGTTCCATCCCACCCAAAAAGGGCGGACGGCCCGCTAGTATTTCGTAAACCATCACTGCCAGTGCGTACTGGTCGGTTGCGGGAACAGTCATACTACTCCATTGTTCAGGCGCCATGGAAGTGGGAGTGCCGCGAATGGTGCGGCTGGAACTTGACGCCGTGGTACTGCTGCGAGCAATGCCGAAGTCAGCTAGTAGCAGAGTCGGGCGGTTTGGATTCTTGCGATTGTTGCGTAAAAGAAAGTTAGAAGGTTTGACATCTAGGTGAATAACCTGATGGTCGTGTGCATATTGAAGGGCATCTGCGCTCTGCTCAACCAGTTGCGCGATGTCTTGTGGTGAAAGCGTAGCACTAACGCTTTGACGCAGCCAGCCCGTTAGTGACCCCTCTGTACAAAATGGCATGACCATGTAGCTCATCGTTGTTTCATCGTGCGTTTCCTCACCAAAGTCGTAGAGGGGCAAGATGTTGGGATGATCGAGGGCAGCAATGGCTCTCGCTTCACGTTGGAAGAGGCGGGCCGCATCTTTGGCTGCTTCGCTGCCGGGATAAGGAGCACTTTCAGAGCGAATGACTTTGATCGCCACTTGCCGGTTAACACGTGTGTCATTCATAAGGTAAACTTCGCCCATGCCACCAGTGCCGAGCAGGCGCAGATAGCGGTAACGGCCGTTCTGGAGTTCTTCTAACGCCATCTCTTACCTCAATTCTCCAGAGTGAGGAATGTGTTTTCAAAGTTCTTGGTAGTAGCAGCTCAACAACAAGATCACTGCTCAGTAGTATAGCACGAGAAATTGAGAATGCAAAGAGCCAAGTGCTCAAGGGGTGCGTTACATTTTTTTGCATTGAAGAGCTAATGTTTGACTTGGTCATAGGTGTTTCGCTCGATCCGAGGCCCACTACACCGAATCGGGTAGGAATTCATGGCTCGAGCGGGTAAATTAACTCTACTTTGCAAAAAAATGAAACGCACCCAAGAGCAAACGGGCAAATAGAGCAGATTCTGTATGGCTGTGTTGCAAAAAATCTAGGAGGAACACGATAAGCATGAAGCCCTCACCTTCCATTCAGCATAGTACTACAGTGACACTTATCAAGGAGCAATCGTCATAAGATGGCTTGCCTAGGCTTAGTCTCCGACAAAAGCCTAAATAGCAGCAATCGGCTTCTGGAGCCGTCTCACCTTATAAGTGTCGCTGTAGTACTAAGCCGCATAAACACTCCTCCCCTCCCCATAATACGAATCATAAATATGCTGGTACACCGCCGCGTACGCCCGTTCACAAATCTCCTCTGTATAACTTGCCGGCAGCGCGTAATAAAACATATCCCGCACCGTCTTCTTCACCGCCGCCTGCGCCTGCTGTTTCTTCCGCCAATCAAGCACCAGCTTCTCATGTTTCAGCGTCTCCAAAAGTTCCTGCACAACCTTCTTCACCTCTGCTTTATCCTCCTGAGAGAACGCCACATCCGGCTGAATCAGCAAGTCAAAGATGGCCAGTTCCTCTTCGCTGAGTTGTTCCGCGATATGGCGTTGATCCTCAACATTCAGTTCCTGCCTCACGAACTGTACCAGCCTATCAAAGAGCACATCCACATTCATACTCCCGGCATTATATTCATCGATCAACCTCTGGAACTTCTCCTGGTAGTTCCTGCGACTCTTATTCCGTTTCACCATACTATCAAGCTTGCTCTCGATCTCGCCCCGCAGCCTCTCGACCTCGGTATGCTTGTAGCTCGTCGCAAAATTTGCTCTCAACGCGTCGAAGTCAATCTTGCTCAAGTCAACCTGGCGACTGGTATCATAAGCAACGGATTCGCGAATAATATAATCCTTCGTTGCGATAGAGGTACCCACAAATTTCTCTACATCTCCCATCACCGCTGCGATATCTGGCTGCCGTGTGAGCAGTCGGATTCTTACCGCGAGCGTCGCGAAGATATCTGCCAGCGCCCCGTACGCACTGGCCGTTGGATGAGGTAGCACCGCCTTGTAAAGCTTCGTGACGTTCCTTGCTAACAACAGGTATTTCTTCTTGATCTCATCATTCGCCACCAGCGCATCCTCGGCGGCATCCAGGAGACGAATGCGCTCAACGCCCTTCACCGCGGCAATCTCCTGCGGATCGACACCCTGCTCCTGGCAGAACATCACCGCATCTACCACCGCCTGCTTGAGCAGCGCCACCAGCTCGCCCTTATCCTGGACTGGCGTATCTCCCTCCTCAATGCCCCCGCCACTGCCGCTGCCATAGATAGCAAGCGCCTTTTGCAGGTCGCGGAAGACGCCCACGTAGTCCACGATTAACCCGTTCGCCTTGTCCAAAAAAACACGGTTGGCCCTGGCAATAGTCTGCATCAGCGTGTGGTTGCGCATCGGCTTATCCAGGTAGATCGTTGAGAGGCTGGGCACATCAAAGCCCGTCATCCACATCGCGCACACAAAGACGATGCGCAGTGGGTTATCAGGATCCTTGAACTTCTCATCCAGTTGCTCCCGTACCATACGCCGCCGGTGTGGCAGGATATCGAGCCCCTTGTCCCTGAACTTTTTTACCTCGTTCTGCTCCTGTGAGACAACCACCGCCATATCAGTCTCGTCCATATAGCCGATCTCATATACCAGTCGCCCGCGCTCCATCTCATCAGTGCTGTGCACAAGTTGCGTTTTTAAACTATCAAGATACTCTTGCCAGTACTTGCGCACCTTATTGTACATGCGCAATGTCGCGATCTTATCAATGGAGACCACCATTGCCTTTCCCTGCTGTCCCCGTCCCATGAAATGCGCCACGATATCCTGAGCTATCTTCTCCAGCCTGTCATCGCTGGTAATCAGGCTATACTCCTGCACATACTCACGTTGTAGTCGCTGCTCCTGCTGCTCATCAAGCCCCGCCGACTCAATGATGCGCTCCATCTCTTCGTTGATTTCAGGGTTCTTCAACTGCAATTCAGGAATGCGGTTCTCATAATATAGCGGAACAGTGGTGCCATCCTCAACCGACTGGCGAAAGTTGTAGATGCTGACATAGTCGCCGAAGACTTCGCGTGTCTCCTCTTCGCCATCCTTCATCAAGGGAGTCCCGGTGAAACCAAGAAAGGCCGCGTTCGGCAGGGCGTTACGCATATTGCGCGCAAGGGTGTCATACTGGCTGCGGTGCGCCTCGTCGGTCATGACGATGATATCCATGCGCTTCGATAGTTCAGGATACGTCCCGCCTCTCTCGATATGAAATTTCTGGATCAGTGTAAAGACGGTGCGATGATCCGCTCGCAGCAACTGTTTGAGGTGTTCACCATCCTCGGCCCGTACCTCCTCTTCCGGCTCCGTCACAGCCCCGGCGCTGGCGAACGTTTTGTAGATCTGGTTATCGAGATCGTCGCGGTCGGTCACAATCACAAAGGTCCAGTTGCCCGCAACCTTGCGCAGTACTTTCTGTGCGAAGAAGATCATTGAGAAGCTCTTACCACTGCCCTGCGTATGCCAGAAGACGCCCAACCGTCCCTGGTTCTCTCGAATGGAATTCACAGCTTCAAGGGCGTTATTCACGCCAAGATACTGGTGGTTCTTCGCGATAATCTTCCTGATATCGCCGCTTGCGTCGCTGAACAGCGTAAAATTCTCCGCGATGTCCAGTAAACGCTGTTTATCACAGGTACCGCGAATCATCGTCTCCAGCGAGACAGTCCCTTCCTCGCCCTCGCTCTCGATCTTTTTCCACTCAAAGAAGTGCTCCATCCCGGCAGTGAGGCTGCCGACCAGGCTTTTGCTGCCATTCGATAGGATGATCAAGGCGTTATACCAGAAGAGTTGTGGAATGGTATCCTTGTAATCGGTCACATTGTCGTTGAA
>CATPCK010000560.1 GCA_955652655.1 uncultured Ktedonobacteraceae bacterium
CTCAAGGAAATCATCGATCTTGCTCATCGCTACAATGTGCTGGTCTCCACCGGCGGCTTCATCGAGCATGTACTGACGCAGGGGCCTGAGGCGGTGAATCGCTACATTGAGGAGTGTCGTAATGTAGGCTTTGATATTCTCGAAATCTCCAGTGGTTTTATCACTATCCCGGTTGATGACTGGCTGCGCTTGATCGAAAGGGTGCAGAGTGCCGGACTCAAAGCCAAGCCGGAGGTGGGGATCCAGTTTGGCGCGGGAGGAGCCAGTACCGCCGAGGAGCTTGCATCAGAGGGCACGCGCGATGTGGAGTGGGCCATTGGACAGGCCAGAAGATTTCTGGATGCCGGAGCTTACATGATCATGATTGAATCCGAGGGCATCACCGAAAATGTGAAAACGTGGCGCACCGATGCCGCGGCCAGAATTATTGGCGCGTTAGGGTTGGAGAAGGTGATGTTCGAGGCCGCCGACCCTGAAGTTTTTGCCTGGTACATCAAGAATTATGGCCCTGAAGTCAATGTCTTTATTGACCACAGCCAGATTGTCCAACTAGAATGCCTGCGTGCAGGTATCTGGGGAACCAAAAGCCTGTGGGGCCGAGTCCTGACCTACAAATGAGGAAGAACTACATAGCAGAGCAGATTGCGGCGCGATCACCTGCGCGTAGCGCATGCCAAGCCAGCTGCGACATCAGCGGTCTAGAGGCTACAAGCGAGGAGCATAATCATGACTACAAACAATGTCCCGCCACAGCTCGTCCTGCAACAGCTTATCCAGTGGAACTGTCAAGTTAATCAGACCTAAGAATGTGCTTTGCGCTTACTCCTGGTTCTACCAAAGCTGGACTGCTTTCCTGCTACGCTCCTGCCAGCCCTCGCCTTGCCGGAATATGGACGTTCTTGCAAGGTAAAGGCTTTTGGCTGCCTTGCAGGTGTGCGCGCTGATGTTCCGCCGGTAACACTATCTTTCTGTCGCCTTTTCATATCGGGTGCCGTATGGCTGTCACGCGTTGGCCGTGCAAGCCTGCCGCGCTGCTGAGCCGGCGAGAAATGTTTGCGGCCATGTACCGGCCGCTGCTCGTGCTCCTGCGTTACCGGAGCCTCTGGCCTTGCGAGCGGTATTGTAACAATGGCTTCCTCGTCAATAGTGAGCCGCTGCAATGCGACTGTCTGCCCTAAACTGCGCGCCATACTCCGCCATTTGGGCACATCTGATGGCACCAGCAGCGTAATCGCCTTGCCTTGTCGCCCCATTCTGCCCGTGCGGCCAATGCGGTGCGTAAAAAGATCGCTCGATTCCGGGAGCTCATAATTGATAACCTGATATATCCCTTGAATGTCCAGCCCGCGCGCGGCTACATTGGTGGCAAGCAGCGTCTGCAACTGTCCGTGGCGGAACGCGCTCAGCACCTCTTCACGTGCGCGCTGGCTCTTGTTGCCGTGTAATGTTCCCACCGTAAACCCGAGCCTGCTGAGCTGTTTCCCTAATTTCTCGACACCGAATTTCGTCCTGCCAAAGATGAGGCTGCTTTCTCCCTGCGTGGAATGCAATAGGGTACAAAGCGCCGCCATTTTCTGTTCCTGGGGTACCTGGTAAGCAATCTGTTCAATTGTGCTTTGCATATCCCTGGCAGGTGTAATGTCAACTTTGACCGGATTTTTGAGGAATTTTTCCTGTAGCGTAGCAATCCAGTCCGGCATTGTCGCTGAAAAGAGCGCCGTCTGTCGCGTGTCAGGCGTGGTTGCCAGTATCTCTTCAACTACTGGCGCGAAACCAATATCCAGCATCTGGTCTGCCTCGTCCAGTACGCATACGCGCAACTGGCTCAGCACTAAACTGCCGCGCTCGAGATGGTCCTTCACTCGTCCTGGTGTGCCTACGACAATCTGCGATCCATACCGCAGCGCCGAGATTTGATTGCCATAGGGCCGCCCTCCTACCAGCAGTGCCGTCGAAAGCCGCCGACTGGTTGCCAGCTTGCCGAGCACAGCGTTTACCTGGACAGCCAGCTCGCGCGTTGGCACGAGTACCAGCGCCTGTACTACACGTTTGTCCCTGGCTAACCTTTCCACCAGGGGGATGCCATAGGCGAGCGTCTTACCTGAGCCGGTAGCTGATCGCCCCACCAGGTCATTCCCGGCTAGCAGCGCCGGAATTGCCTCGGCCTGAATAGGCGTCGGCTCTGTAATCTCCATGTTTGCCAGCACCGCGCGCGTCGCGGGTTGTAAAACGAAGTCATTAAAAGATGGCAAGAAAAAATCCTTTCGGCCAATGCGCCTCTTGAGGGCGCGGTACAGCTCCCTCAAGGCACAGTGCCGCCAGGGAGTAGCAGGAGCAGGCCGTAGGATACGGAAGCAATGCCGGCTCGGCTGATATAAGGTACGAACTTGCGTGCAGGGAGAGATGATTCTACAGAGGATTGCTCGGAGCTCTTTAGCGTCTTTACCGGGGAACAGGATACGTTAGCAGCCTGCTCCATGCCATGCAAACAGTTATAACCCTTGCATTATACCTTCTCGGGAGCTAATCGTCAAGCCACAATCTTACGCTTACCAAAGTCCTTTTTCTATCTTTTGTGAAGTTTTTCTGCCAAACTATGCTCCTACGGACTGGTTGTCTCACTTGATTTGCCTGTTTTTCGTTCGTACACGGCCATACAGCTCTTCCATCACGCTGATGAATGACACATCTTTATGCCAGAATGGCGGATAATCCCCCTGCTTCTTAATCAGCAGCGCCGGGACGCCTGCTTGCGATGGAGCTGAGGGCGCTGCGGGCAGCCTTTTCGCGCCGGTCCAGAACTCTTTATGGCTATCTATCACGGCATCCGGCTCCCTGGGCGGGTAAGTGTAATAGGACTCGACCGGTTCCACCTCAGGAAGAACGTCATCCGACTTTAAGGCGGACGACAGGATTTGCCCCAGCGGCGACTTGACCAGTTCGGTATGCAGGGCTTCCCTGGACAATCCTCGCAGCTCGAACATCAAGAAGGGATCGCGATCCAGGGCTGACGCCAGGAGATAGTAGAGCCCGGCGATATGCTTGCAAGGGTTCGCGTAGTCCGGGCATGAACAATCGGTCTCGAAATCGCGCTCGCTGTGCGGCAGGAGGTGCAATCCTAGCCCCGAGAAGGCATCCTCGATCGTGTCCGGCATCTCGTTCATCAGCAGTTTTGTGACCAGGTCCGCCCGCGATGCAATCTGGCGGATAGCTTTCTTCCAATCGGCGGAGGAAATCGCCTTGATCGTGATAGAGGTCGTGTAGATAGGTTCTTTATAGACGCCAAAGTACGGGTTGATCGAACCGCGCACCCTGGCCGTAACTGTGCCGTTCGCCAGCGTGTAGTCGAGGATGCGCCCTCCACTCGCGTAGGACCGCCCGCGTCCGAGGCGAGCCGGATCGGTAAACTCTTCCAGGGCAGCGATAAAGCGCTGGCCCCACCAGGTGCGGCTGAACTGTGCCATTGTCCTCACTCCAGGACCGCACTGCGTCGCAGCGCGATCAAATCCTTAAATGTATCGTTATCGAGTTCCGTCAGCCAGGACTCATCGGCCCCTACAACCAGCGAGGAAAGCCGTTTCTTGTCCTCGATCATCGCATCGATGCGCTCTTCCAGCGTCCCCATGGCCAAAAATTTATGCACGAAGACGTTCTTGCGCTGGCCGATGCGGAAGGCGCGGTCGGTGGCCTGGTCTTCAACCGCCGGGTTCCACCAGCGATCGAAGTGGAAGACGTGGTTTGCTTTTGTCAGATTCAGGCCCACGCCGCCTGCCCGCAGCGAGAGAATAAACACTGACGGCTCGGTCTCGGGGTCTTGAAACTCGGTAATCATGCGCTCCCGCCGCGCCACGCTGGTTCCACCGTGCAGATAGTAGGTGTTGTAGTGCAGGGTGTGCGCGAGATAGCGCTCCAACTCGCCTCCAATCTCGGTAAACTGGGTGAAAATCAGCGCGCTCTCACCGCTGTCAATCACTTCTTCGACCATCTCCCCAAGCCGCTGGAGCTTGTGGGAGCGCTCGGTGGTAAACGCGCTGCCGTCCTGCAGGAACTGCGCCGGATGGTTGCAGATCTGCTTGAGTTTCAAGAGCGTGGATAAGATCAAGCCCTTGCGCTGGATGCCATCGGCCTCTTTCAGTTGCTCCGTGACATCTTTGACGACTGCCTCGTAAAGTGAGGCTTGCTCGGACGAGAGCGTGCAAAACATCTTCTGCTCGATCTTCTCCGGCAGATCGTCGATAATGCGTTTGTCGGTCTTGACACGCCGCAAGATAAA
>CATPCK010000561.1 GCA_955652655.1 uncultured Ktedonobacteraceae bacterium
GGTTAGATACGATACCGCCATCCCTGATGACGATATCGTTGCTGGCATCGCGCCCAATGTTGATGACATTTTTCGTCAGTGGATAGCTCTGCTTACTGCCAAAGATGTTGCTACTCACTTCAATCGAAGGTATGCCGGTCGCCCCAGGCTCGGCGATCTGGGTTTCATCAGGCCGTCCAGCCAGGCCAGCCGTGTGATAGGCAGGATACTGTTGCGATGGAATAGGCTGGTACTGTTGTGCAGGCGAAGCCATAGGGAATTGTTGCTGTGGTGGCGTGACGGCATATTGTTGTGCTGACTGAGCCATAGGGTACTGTGGCGGCGGAATCGGTGTCGGTTTAGCCGCATATTGCTGTGGCGGGGTAGCAGGAAATTGCTGCTGGGGCTGAACGACATGCTGTGGTGAGGAAGCCTGCTGCTGATATAAAGGTAATATGGGTGGCGTTGGAGTCGCTGCCTGGGCTTGTGCCCGAACCTGGAACTGGAAGGTGGTATCTTCTCCCAGCCCAATAGTGTTTCCATCGGCAATAGTTGCCTGCTGTACTTGAACATGATTCACGGTCATCATGTTCTGGGGAGAAAGCTTCTCGATACTCCAGGAGCCGTTTTGCCAGATAATGCGGGCATGCGACCTGGATACTCTCTGATCACCTTTTACCACGATGTCATTGGTAGACTCCCGACCAATAGTCGTGATTGGCTTCGTAATCTGGTATGTTTTACCTGCGAGTGGACCTGTGAGAAATTTGATAGCGCCTGATTCTGGTGGTTGAAAAGCTGCGTTCACACTCTACCTCCTGCTGGCCAGCCCTTTTTTAGTACAACCAGGTTGTAAAAGCTGCCCTCTCACGTACAATTATATTATAGAGCTTAACAACTAGCAATACGTCTCAGTTGAAGATAATAATCGGTTCTCCGTCCCAGGGGAGAAGGGGATATCCAAAGGATGGAGAGCCGTATTGGACGGGTTATGCCGTCATGACCCGCTCACTTTGTGCGAGGGCCAGCCCGAGATGCGGCCGCGTCGTGACATACATTCCCTCAATGGCTGTTTCCGCGGACATCGATGAGCGCAAGAATACCTTATGATAGACCTGGTACATGGCCTTGGCTCGCTCGGCCTCTTCCGGCGGTAGTTGTCCCGCCATCCCTTCTATCGGCAGTTCCTTGGGTAAATCCACGACATCGTTCTGATCTTCTATGCCCGACACGACGAACAAAAATGCTTCATTCAGTGCTTCGGCGTCACTGTAGTCGTTGTGTGTAAGTTGCTGTGCCTGCCAGAAGTAGTTTGACTTACCTCTGTACTGCATATACAGGCCCGATACAATCACCATCAGGCGCAGATAGGCGTGACGATAACTATGCTCGTAGAAATGGAGCGCCTGTGCTTCTGTAACTTCTCCACGGTACATACTGGCGATACTCGCTGCCGCCAACATTGAGCCGTGCGTGGCCAGGTGTACACCTGTAGAAAGAAGTGGATCGATAAAACAAGCGGCATCCCCAACCATGAAGTAACCCGGTCCGGATATTTTATCGGACATGTACGAGTAATCTTGCTCAACCTTCATCTGCTCCGATACGAATGTAGCATTTTTGAGGAGATCGAGGATAAGCGGGCACTCGTCCATCGCCTCATAGTAAATCTGCTCAAGGGATTTACCCTGCTGCCTTTTCTCTTTGAACGTTGTCTTATGAAGTACCAGGCCGACACTCATGGTGTCATTATGCAGAGGGATACCCCAGAACCAACCGTCAGGCACAGACCCAACCGCGATTGCGCCATCAGGAGCAAAGGACATTCTGCCGGCACCCCTCCAGTATCCCCAGACGGCGACGTTTTGAAATGCGTCGTGATAGTGCCGATTCTTGAGATAGCGCATCCCCATTACACCGGCGCGCCCTGATGCATCCACGAGTGTGTCAAAGGAGATTTCACCGGTATTTGTATCACCAGGTCCCTGAGCCCAAATAGCGCTACGTGGCCTTTCTCCATCGAAGGTCAAACCGCGAATCTCCGTACCCTCGTAGACTTTGACCCCCTGGCTCTTAGCGTGTTCTAGCAGCAGTTGATCAAACTCCGAGCGCACTACCTGGAAACTATACGGGTGGCGCAGCTTCGTAAAATCTAATTCCCATGATTCATTGCCCCATGCAAAGTAGCCCCCATCTTTGCGTTGAAAGCCATATGCCTCGATCTTCTCCCTTGCACCAATGAGGTCGAGTATTTCCAGGCACGACGGGAGGAGTGACTCACCAATATGATAGCGTGGGAAGACTTCTTTCTCGATGAGTGTAACATCGAAACCTTCGCGGGCTAGCAGGGTGGCAGTGGTAGAACCAGCAGGTCCACCGCCGACTACGAGAATTTGGGTTGTTGAATTCATGTTTTCTCCTTCTCACTTGTGGCGCGGTAACTCCAGAACATCACGTTTGTATGAGCCTTCGACGTGGTTGCTCCAGAGTGGGAAGAGGCATGTCACTAACGTTCCCCTTTCTTCCCAAAACATCCTGAAGAATTGATGCTTACAGTTCAAACGCCGGACATACTACAAAATTGAATATGAACGTGTCCGTCAATCCGGGTGGGCTTTATAAACTCTCTCGTCCCTGATTTAACTAAAGAATACCATATCTGTGGTTCTGTTTCCGTTACATCAGTCACAATAAAGGGGTGATTTTGTTCACAGGTGTGCAGCTTCTTAAACGAGAAATTGCTCGATCAACGGAGTAACAACTTCAGCTCGTGAATACAGAAAGAAACGTTCTCCACCTTCGATAAGATGATAACCGGCGCAGTTGGGCAACTGCTTGGACAGCCAGTGCGTTTTTGGTTCGGGCGAGAGGACATCATCATAGCGATTGATCAACAGTATAGGCATCGTCAGCTTATCCAGGTGTTGCCTCATATCGAAGTAATGGATGACGGGGAGTACAGAGAATTTGTAGACAAAGGGCCAGAGCTGTATCTTACAGAACTGTTTATCTATAAGGTGACGTGGGAGGCTGCGCGCAGTTTTCGTTGTCATGTCTCGTGATGCCATGATATAGTTCACGACCGTTCGTCTCAGGAACCAGGCGGGAAGAAACTGCTCAGCAGGCAAGCGTACAAATAGTTCGTGTAGCAACCAGATAAAAGGATGAGGCGCGATCTCGTAATCTGCTCCCTGCGCAAGGATCACGAGCGAGCGGCAGCGCTGCGGGTAGCGCACCGCGAATTCAAAAAGCACCATGGCTGCATCGCCATGCGCCACGAGATCAACAGCCTCTAATCCTAGATAATCCAGCACCTGCCGTAGCTCCTCGGCTCGCTCTGTCAGGCCAACGGGGTAAGAACGACTCTCGTGACGCCGGTACATGATCACGCGACGTGATTGGCTGAATGCTCGTACCTGGCGCGCGTAGATAAACTCAAGGTGCTCGAGGATGGGTACAAAGACCAGCGGCCTACCATTGCCTATGTCTATCAAAGGTACATCCGTTGCGCCAATGGCTTTCCTTTGCCACAGTGCTTCGATGTACTGCACATCGGCATGGAACGTATCCTCGTCAATGTATTGTCTGGTAGTAGTAGTAATGGTGCTCACTTTTTCCTCCCGCATCATTCGTTCCCAAAGAGGATCTCCATCCTTCCGGTGGACCTTTGTGGTCGCCTGCGCGGCCTATTTCCCCCTTTAGGATGAAGAATCCCCCAATAGTAAGATTCGGTTAAATCTTATGGCACAGTATATAATATTGGCATCCCTTTTGTAGGGCGTTTGTGACCACTAATAGCCATTTTTGTTATAGATACGAGGAACAAGCATGCAAATACATGAAGGTGAAGGCCAGCTAAGCTTGCAACGTACATTGGTCCATCGATGGATTGAGGCCTTCAATGCTCACGATGTCTCCGCCATCGTCTCATTGTACGCTGACAACGCGGAACTCTATGACTCAGGTATGAAACATCCTCGCCGGGGACGGGCTGAAATAGAACAATGGTTTACCACGCGTTTTCAGACCATGCCCTCGATTACATACACGCCCGCAAGCCAACTCTTCACAGAGACTCAAGCCGCTATTACCTGGACTGTTCGCGGTCGCAGTCCCCGCCTGTTAGGCCAGGCATGGCTATCACGTCCTTTTCAGGTTGCTGGCGTCAGCATCTTTACCCTGCAGGATGGCCGTATCCAGCGGCAACGCGGCTACTATGATCACCTCTCTACCCTCGAACAGATTTTGCCTCCTCTCAAATGGATTCTCCCTCGGCGTCTGTAACACAACTTCCACTCTTAGCAAATGCGCCGTAAGCCCCCTGGCCTTCAGACAGAGGGATAGAGGGCGCTCCCACAAACAATAGATACTCTTGACATATCTATTGTTTGTGGGGTATCATTCCTGCATGAAATATGAACTGAGAACACATAACAACATAGCGTATCATTGTCATTATCATGTGGTATTTTGTCCCAAATATCGGCGCAACGTGCTGGTGAATGGAGTAGATGAACGTTTGAAAACGATTCTCCTGGAGACCGTGGAGAAATGGGGGCAAGAATGTGTTGAAATGGAAGTGATGCCCGATCATGTCCATCTCCTGCTCGGATGTGATCCTCAATTCGGCATTCATCGGCTGGTGAAGTATCTCAAGGCAACGAGCAGTCGCTCTCTCCGTCAAGAGTTTCCACAATTACAACGGCGTTTACCGTCTCTCTGGACGAATAGGTACTTCTGCTGCACCGTAGGAGGAGTCACACCAGAAACGCTCAGGCGCTACGTGGAGGGACAGAAGAACCGATGAGAAAGGCCTACAAATTTCGCCTGTATCCCAACAAACAGCAAGAAGAGAAACTCTTCTGGACACTGAATAGATGTCGAGAGTTGTATAATGCTGGTTTACAAGAACGCAAAGAAGCCTATAAGTATGCGGGCAAATCCATCAGCTACTATGAGCAGAAACGCGATTTACCCGAGATCAAAGAGATCAGACGGGAGTATAACGATATCTACAGCCAGGTGCTTCAGGATGTCCTTTTGCGCTTGAAACGTGCCTTTGATCATTTCTTTGGGCGCATCAAAGAAGGCCAGACACCCGGCTACCCGCGCTTTCAGGGACGCCATCGCTATGACAGCTTCACTTACCCCCAGTCGGGCTTTTCTCTGGAAGAGAAGCATCTCACGCTCTCAAAACTTGGGACAATCAAGGTGAAAGTCCATCGCAAGGTGGAAGGAACCATGAAAACCTGTACGATTAAACATGAAGCAGGGCAATGGTATGTCATGCTTTCTTGTGAGGTCAAAGAGCCAGAGCCGCTCCCACCAAGCGTCGAAGACGTGGGGATAGACCTGGGAATCACTCACTTTACAGCACTCTCCAATGGCGAATTCATCGCATCACCGCGCCACTACCGCAAGGCGGAGAAGAAACTGAAGAAGGTGCAAGAAGCTCTCTCGAGAAAGAAGCGCGGTTCTCACCGGCACAAGAAGGCGGTTCAGGCAGTTGCCAGGGTACATCGAAAAGTGCGAAATCAACGTCGTGACTTCGCTCATAAAGCATCGCGCAAGCTGGTGAACCGCTATCAAACGATCGTGCTAGAGGAGCTGCAGACCAAGAACCTTGTGAAGCGACCCAAGCCCAAGCAGGATGAGGAAACCGGGCAATACTTGCCCAATGGAGCAAGTGCAAAAGGCGGGTTAAATAAGAGCATATCGGACGCTGGATGGGGCATGTTCACGGAAATGCTTTGCGTCAAGGCTGCAAGTGCCGGACGTATGGTTGCTTTCGTGGACCCCAAATATACGAGTCAGGTATGCTCCAATTGCGGCGTTGTTCGTCAGAAGACCCTGGACGAACGCTGGCATTCCTGTGAATGCGGGTGCGAACTCGACAGAGACACCAACGCCGCCAAGAATATTCTCAAAAAACATGCTGGGGCAGGAAGTGTCCCACAGATGAACCCGCGTAGGGAGTCTGTTGAAGCCTCTGCCTTCTAGGCACGGGGTACTTCACCTTGCAAAGGCATCTCTTCTATGAGGTATCCTTGCAAGACAAGGTACGATCACAACCCGATGTAGTGAAATGCTTCAGCAAATGCATAACCCCGCGGTGTGCCAGTTTCAGCTCCCCATCTGCGTAGATACCCAAAGACTTTGCAAGGCCTCATCCTGGCTACTGTATCGTTGAGCCACTTTGAATCGTGGTTCACATATACTGTTCTATTGTTTGCTTACTCATAAATGGCCAGAGAGGGCCTTCTCACATGTATATACTCGGAATCAACGCTGTATACCATGATCCTGCCGCGTGTCTTATCAGGGAC
>CATPCK010000562.1 GCA_955652655.1 uncultured Ktedonobacteraceae bacterium
AAGCCCTGGCGATACGGTTTCCGTGCAGATCTATCGTGGCAACCAGCAGATGACGGTCAGCGTCAAGCTGGGTGAACTGCAACTGAATCAATAATTTGACACGAATAAACGACAAGAAATAGGATGCCCCAGGTACAGCGAGACGTTGTGTCAGGGGTATCCTGTTTCTTGTAAAGGTTCAGGTTGTACTGTGCAGGGCATCTACATTGTTCTGCTGACCTTCTTGTTTAGCCGGGGCTACAGGATGGCGTGCCCGGCTGGCGAGCAGGACGCCAATAAAGAAGACTATCCAGCCGAGAGCCATAACCAGCCAGAAAACGTTTTTCACTCCCAGGCGGGCTGTGGTGCCGGCGAGAGCAATAATGAGGGCGCCAGCCATAATCAGCATATTCGCCCCAAACAATGTACCTGAACCCTGGCGGCGTTTCACTTGCCAGGCGGAATAGATGGCCACACCCGCCACGGCTACGGCCCCGAGCGTATTCAAAATAATAATGGTTATCAGCCAGGGACCTACCGCTGGCTGCAAGATGCCTGTTCCTGGGGTGCCAGCAATCTGGCTCAATTGCCCCCTATCAACAGTGGCAAAAGCAATGAGTAGCACTGCTAATGCACTCAACACACAGAGCACGACCAGGCAGATGCGTGTGAAACGGGCACTTGTGACCAGAGCTATACTGCCGAGACCAAGCCACGCAGCTATTAACGCTCCGCCCAGAATGTAGTAGATGCGGAAGAACAGAACTCCAAGGTCACTGGTGGGGTGCACCAGTATCATAGCTACATAGGCCAGCGTTGCGAAGAAGGCCATAAAAAGTGCTATTGCCCAGAAGAACTGGTACGTGCGATGGCGCCGTAGATACTGGCGCAATACTTCTCCCGCAAAAAGCCCGGTCACGATCACATTAATAATGGGGTAGACGAACAAAATATCGCTGTTCATACTCGAATAACCTGTCTAATGCTAATAACCCTTCAAGTAATCTAATTTGGAAGGTCAAACCTGTAAAAAACTCTATTCTGCCTGAGAAAAAGTATGAAAAACTCTATCTATTTCTATGCTCTTATATCATAAAGCTTCTTTCGTCAAAACGTCAATCTTTCATCCCAATCCTTTTACGTATGCGATATACGTGCCACTTGTGGCAAACATTTTATATAATGGGAGGGTAACATTTTAAGTTGCGCGAAGAAGCACAAAAGAGAACACAGCGTTATGTGTGTTCTAGCCGTTTTGTATTGCGATTGATACCAGCAACCAGACGTATTTCCTACCAGCAATAGCGTTCAAGAGAGGCCGTAATGATAACAGAAACTCGTACATCTCAAGTAGCTTCAACTGGTCCAGATATTTCAGTTGAAGAAATCAAGCAGAACCATGGGGACGTATTAACGGAGATAGCGCGTTATATACGTGTCACCGACTATTTAGCCGCGGCACAGATATACCTCAAAGACAATGTGCTGCTCGAAGAGCCGTTGAAACCGGAGCATATCAAAGACCGCCTCCTGGGTCACTGGGGCACCAGTCCTGGCATCAACCTGATCTACGCGCACCTCAACCATCTGATTACGCGTTACGATCTCGATATGTTTCTTGTCACAGGCCCTGGTCACGGGGCGCCCGCGAACCTGGCGAACCTGTACCTGGAGGGCACGCTGCAAGAGTTTTATCCAGAATTGACCCTTGATAAGGCTGGACTCCGGAACTTCATCAGGCGATTTTCCTGGCCTGGCGGTTTCCCCAGTCACCTTTATCCAGGAGTGCCGGGTACGATTCATGAAGGAGGCGAATTAGGCTATGCCCTTGCCACGGCCTTTGGAGCCGCAATGGATAATCCCGACTTGATTGTGGCCTGTATCGTTGGTGATGGCGAGGCCGAGACCGGCCCAACCGCCACGGCCTGGCATAGTTACAAGTTCATTGACCCGAAAGAATCGGGGGCGGTCCTGCCAATTCTGCACTTGAATGGCTATAAAATCTCTAATCCCACCATTTATGGTACCATGAGCGACGAGGAACTGCTCCACCTCTTCACCGGTTATGGCTACCAGGTGTGCTTTGTGGAGGGTACGCAGGGTGATAACCTGGATGCCGCGCTCTATGGAACGTTAGATTGGGCTTACCAGGAAATTCGGCGTATACAACATGCCTTTCGCTCCGGTCAACCAATCAGCAAGCCACGATGGCCTGTCATTATCTTGCGCACTCCCAAAGGGATGACGGGTATAAAGGAGATGGATGGAGAACCTATCGAGGGTTCATTCCGCTCCCACCAGGTTCCGGTAACGGACGTAAAGACAAATCCTGCTCACTTACAACTGCTTGAAGCGTGGCTGCGCTCCTACCATATAGCGGAACTCCTGGACGAACGAGGGAGGCCGAAGCCGGATATCCTGCAGCAAAGCCCAAAGGGAGACCGGCGTATGGGATGCAACCCTCATACCTTTGGTGGCAGAATCCGCCAGCCACTTGATTTGCCCGATATACACGACTGCGAGGTGCCCGTTGAACGAGGTAATGATATAAGCAACGTCGAGGCCGTGGCTAAATACCTGACAGCGGTAATCCGGCGCAATCCACACACCTTCCGTATCTTTAGTCCGGATGAGTTGGAGTCAAACAAACTGGGCAACGTTTTTGAGGCAACGAACCGTGACTACCAGTGGCCTATCCATCCTCACGACAGCTATATTAGCTCCGACGATGGCCGCGTGCTTGAGATTCTCAGTGAACATACCTGCCAGGCGTGGTTACAGGGGTATCTACTGACGGGCCGCCATGGACTATTCCCGACCTACGAGGCATTTCTGAATATTGTCCTCTCCATGATGGACCAGTATGCTAAATTCCTCAAGATGTCGCAGGAAATCTCCTGGCGCTTGCCAGTTGCCTCGTTAAACTACCTGGAGACCTCGACGCTCTGGCGGCAGGAGCACAACGGATTCTCGCACCAGAGTCCTGGCGTGATCAACGCGATATTAAACAAAAAAGCCAGGGTGACGCGCGTCTATCTGCCGCCCGACGCCAATTGCCTGATCAGTACTGTCGATCACTGCCTGCACAGTAAAGAGTATGTGAACCTGGTGATCGCGAACAAACAGCCTATGCCGCAGTGGCTCACAATGTCAGAGGCAATCGCCCATTGCCGAGCAGGCGCCTCGGTCTGGCCATGGGCCAGTATCGATGACGGCGTTGATCCTGACGTCGTACTGGTCGGCATTGGCGACAATCCTACGCTGGAGGTCCTGGCGGCAGCTTCACTGCTCAGAAAAGATCTGCCTGAGCTGCGCGTACGCGTTGTAAACGTCACAGACCTGCTGGTGTTGGAGGAAGATACCCTGCATCCGCATGGCCTGGATGACGAGCTGTTCAGCGCGCTCTTCACTGCCGATAGCCCGGTGATTATCAATTTCCATGGCTACCCCTCGGCGGTCAAGCAACTGCTCTTTGGGCGACGCCACGTAGGTCGCTTCCACATCAATGGCTACCAGGAAGAGGGTACAACCACCACGCCATTTGATATGAACGTGCGCAATGGCACCAGCCGCTACCACGTTGCCATGCAGGCAATTCGCCTGGCCTCGGCCCGTAATCCCCGTGTAGCTGTCAAGGCCAGCGCTCGTATACACCAGTACGAATATATCCTTATCGATCACAACCGCTACATCCAGGAGCATGGTGTCGATCCATCTGATATCACCAACTGGCGTTGGTCTTAAGTTACATGCATTTACCAACACATCTGAGCGCGGTGGTCATGATCACCGCGCTCAGATGTGTTGGCAAATACAACGAAAAAGGAATTGTTCATGAAAATCCTCGTATTGAATGCTGGTTCAAGTAGCCAGAAGAGCCGCCTCTATGAACTGGGAGACAACCTCCCCGACCAGCCCCAGGCACCTCTCTGGGAGGCTGATGCCGATTGGTCCGAGCATCAAGGCGAAACGTACTGCAAGATTACTACCTCTACTGGTCAGAATCTGGAGGAGAAACTCCCCACTACCTCACGCCAGGACGTGATCGCGTACCTTCTCAAAACACTCTGGAGCGGCAAAACACAGGTCATCGCTCAAGCGTCTGAGATCGATATCGTTGGCCATCGCGTCGTGCACGGTGGACAGGAGTATCGCGAGAGTACGAAGATCACACCCACCGTGAAGGATGCTATCAGGCGCCTATCAGCGTTTGCACCTCTGCATAATCCCCTGAACCTGGAGGACATCGAGGCGATTGAGCAAATCTTGCCGCGCGTGCCGCAGGTGGCGGTCTTTGACACCGCCTTTCACAGCCAGCTCCCCCTGGAAGCTGTCGTTTATCCAGGGCCCTATGATTGGTTTGAGCAGGGCATCAGGCGCTATGGCTTTCACGGCATCAGTCATCAATACTGCGCTCAGCGCGCCGCCCAGCTATTGGAGCGCGACCTGGCATCCTTGCGCCTGGTGACCTGCCACATTGGCAATGGTTGCTCATTAGCTGCTATTCAAGGCGGTCACAGTATCGATACCACCATGGGGTTTACCCCGCTCGA
>CATPCK010000563.1 GCA_955652655.1 uncultured Ktedonobacteraceae bacterium
CGCTATCGCATGTTGGAGTGGCTCAACGACGGGAAACGACTTGTGACTATTAGCGACGGCATTGGTCGAGAAGCCCTCGTGGTTTCCAATCCTGAAGACGCTAGCGAGAAAACGCTTTCAGAGATCGAATTTGGACGAGCCGTCAGTATGGTGGTTTCACCGGTAGATGATGTGGTGGCCATCACCAACCACCGCAATGAATTGATCGTGGTGGATCTTGAGTCTGAGAAATCGATGGTCGTCGATAAAAGTGATTATGGCCGCATTAGCGGACCGGCATGGTCTCCTGACGGGAACTGGTTGGCGTACAAATTTGACGATTCAAATCAAACATCCGTCATCAAACTTTGTAACCTGGAAACAGGCGAGACGCACTTTGCGACTGACCCCGTACTCGAGGATTTTTCGCCCTCCTTTGACCCGGAAGGCAAGTATCTCTACTTCCTGGGCAAACGTACATTCAATCCGGTGAGAGACAACCTCCACTTTGATTTGAGCTTTCCAAAAGGCGTAAAACCCTATGCAATTATGCTAAGAAAAGACCTGCCTTCTCCATTTATTCCAGTTCCGAAAGTTCCACCGGAGAAAGAGAAGGAAAAAGAGGGCAATGGTTCGAAGAAACAACAGAACGGCAGCGAGGAAGATTTACCGAAAAAGCCGGAGGGCGAGGCTAAAGAGGCTGCAGAAGACGAGCATGGCGAGCAAGAACAGGAGGATGAGGCCACCGAAGATAAAGAACCATCGCTGGTTATTGATATCGAGGACATTACCTCACGCGTGCTACCATTTCCTGTGCCAGAGGGCCGCTATGCGAGCGTGCAGGGCATCAAGGGCAAGGCGCTCTTCCTGTTGTTCCCCATCGAAGGAGCCTTACCTTCATCCACAGACTCCGACGAACCGAAGGGGGGCACTATCTACTGTTACGATTTCGAGACGCACAAACACGAGTGGCTGTTGGATAACGTGAACAGCTTTGATGTATCGCGCGAAGGCAAGACACTGATCTATTCCACCCGCAGCCGTTTGCGCGCCTTGAAAGCTGGAGAAAAAGCTCCCAAGTCAGATAGCAATGAACCCGGTCGCGAAAGCGGCTGGCTCGATCTGAATCGGGTCAAGGTTTCCATCCAACCTGCCTCTGAATGGAAACAGATGTTTGCCGAGGCCTGGCGCTTACAGCGAGAACATTTCTGGGCTGCAGATATGTCGGGAGTCGATTGGCAGGCCATCTACGATCAGTATGCTCCCCTTGTGGAACGCGTCAGTTCTCGTGCAGAACTATCGGATCTCTTCTGGGAGTTGCAAGGAGAGCTTGGCACTTCTCACGCTTATGAAATGGGTGGAGATCGCCGGCAGGGACCTCATTACCGCCAGGGTTTCCTGGGAGTAGATTGGCAGTATGATGGTGAACATGAACGCTATAGAATTGGGCGTATCGTCCAGGGAGACATCTGGGACAGTAACGCAACCTCGCCACTCAACATGCCGGGCATCAATGTTGCCGTAGGTGACGCGGTGTTAGCGATCAATGGGCAGCGCGTCAATCCTGCCCGCAGCCCTCAAGAACTCTTGGTTTACCAAGCCAGGAACGAGGTGCAACTGACGATTGAGTCCGTGGAGACGAAAGAAACGCGCGTGGTTACTGTAAAGGCGCTGGCAAGCGAGCGGGAGGCTCGCTATCGAGAGTGGGTTGAGAAGAATCGCGAGGCAGTACATGCCCTTTCCAATGGGCGCGTTGGTTATATTCATATCCCTGATATGCAATCTGATGGCTATTCCAAGTTCCACCGTGGTTACCTCGCCGAATATGATTACCCGGCGCTCCTCGTTGATGTGCGCTGGAATGGCGGAGGCAATGTCTCTTCATTGCTGCTAGAAAAACTGGCACGGCGTCGCATCGGCTATAGCTTCTCGCGCTGGGGCCAGCCGGAACCATATCCCTATGAGTCGCCGCGCGGCCCAATGGTGGCTCTCACCAATGAACAGGCAGGTTCAGACGGTGACATTTTTAGCCATAGCTTCAAACTGATGGGCCTGGGACCATTAATTGGTATGCGCACCTGGGGTGGCGTAATAGGTATCTCCCATAATCATAGCCTGGTTGATGGGACGCGCACGACGCAGCCCGAACATGCATTCTGGTTCAAGGATGTCGGGTGGAACGTAGAGAACTACGGTACGGACCCGGATATTGAGGTAGATATCGCGCCGCAAGATTATGTCAACGACATCGATCCACAACTAGAAAGAGCCATCGCCGAGGCTCTCAGGTTGATCGAGGAAAAGCCCTCCCTGGAGCCGAAGCCTGAGGAGAGGCCAAAAAGAGGAAGAATGTAGGGTAGGCTACTTTTCGCTTACTTTTCTTCCTCCCACCCACGTCTGTGTAATCACTTCAGAAGATGCCCCGAAAAAGAGGACGTCTAAAAAGTCGTCGCCATTCCATCCCGCCAATGCCGGGTGGTTCACATTGACGCCGATAAAATCGGCAGACTGACCGGGGGCGACCACTCCTGTTTGGAGACCAAGCGCACAAGCGCCCAAACGTGTACCATAGTCGAGCAGCAGTGGTCCTGGTGAACCCATTTCATCGGCAACCAGGATGCGACGACGCTGGTAGCGCATGCGAGCGGAGTACTCTGCCCAGCGCAATTCTTCAAGCGGAGCCAGGCGAGTATTACTATCGGAACCGATACACAGGGGAATGTTGGCCGCCAGCAGCTCGGCATATGGGGCGATGCCATCTCCAAGATCACCTTCAGTAGTAGGGCAGACACAGACGGTACTCTTGTGCTGTGCTAGCAGGCCAATCTCCGTGTCGTTGGCGTGAGTCGCATGGATGATCGTTGTCTGAGGGCCTAATGCACCAAAACGCTCCAGCAGTTCAATAGGAGTGCAGCCATACGTCGCCTGGCACTGCTCTACCTCAGCAATTTGTTCATCAGCGTGAACGTGGAGCGGGAGATGATAGGTACGGCTATAGTCAGCAATGGCCCGGAACCAGTGCTCGGGTACAGCGCGTACGGAGTGAGGAGCAACTCCGATGGGAACGCCTTTGCTGCGCAACGCTTCGACGCGCGAAAGATAGGCCTCGACAGAGGCATCACAGAAGCGCCGCTGCCCTTCCTCCGGCGCTTGCTCGAAGCCTGCCTGTGCGTAGGCGGTCATCAACAGTACAACCCGTATACTGGCTTCGCGGCCAGCCTCCAGGATTGCTTCAGACATGGCATTGGGTTCCGCGTAAGGTTGTCCTCCCGGCTGGTGGTGTACATAGTGAAATTCCCCAACGCTGCTGTAGCCAGCCGCCAGCATCTCTCGATAGCATTGCAGCGCCAGTATATAGAGAGTTTCGGGAGTTAATCGCTGCGCTTCGGCATACATAGCGTTACGCCACGTCCAGAAGGTGTCCTTTGGGGAAAGTGGTCGGTGCGTATGCCCACGCAAGGCACGCTGAAAGACATGGCTATGTACATTGACAAAGCCTGGCAGAAGAGCGATACCAGGAAGAGAGTCTACATCAGTGGGCGTAATAGCATGAGTTTTAAGGTCAAAAATCGAGTCTATGATACCATCGTCGGAGATAGCAATACATGTATTGCGCTGCAAACCGGCAGGCATATACACATAGTCCGGGATAAGGTGTTTCATTGTGGGCTCCTCATCTATAGCAGTGGACCAGCATCACCTATCAGGTGGAAGGCGGCCCAGAAATAAGGGTGGACGCGATAGGGGCGCGAGGATGTCCGGGCGCGAGCGAGAAAAGCCCGCTGGGCGCCTGCCAGGGCAGCAGTCTTGCTATACTCTCCCAGGAGTGCCTGGTAGAACGTCTCCATCAGTTCAGCGCTGCTGGCATCATCCACTTTCCAGAGCGTCGGCAGCAAGGAGGCGGCTCCTGCGTAGAGAAAGCCCCGGCCAAGGCCAATTACTTCATCGACACCACCGACAACGGCACGGCCTGTCTCGCAGGCGCTGAGTGTCACCAGGGAGCAGCACGGGAGATCAAGGTTGAAAACTTCGATGGTGCTTAACTGGCGATCGGCCAATTTGATATGCGAGAAGTTTGGGGCGTCAAGGCGAAAGAGGCCGTGAGCAGCAATATGTATAATAGGGCCGCGCGCCCCATATTGCCAGAGGAGGGAGGCGGTGGCTGCGTTGTCCAACATCGGGGGTGCGCCCAGTTGCCTGGCAACCACTTCTGCCTCCTGCACGGCAAATCGCAGGCGGCCACTGTCTGATATACCCAGCACCAGCGAGTCGCACAGCCGTGCCTTTTTGGTCTCGTTACGCTCTCCGCGTTGACGGCAAATCTCCCACAGTGCTGCGGCCGGCAGGTACGAGAAATTCAAGCGCTCTACGGCATACTGCGTTCCGTCATAGAGACAGTGAAAGGGCAGGTAATGCAGCATTCCATAGGGTACAATGATCAGATGTTCGCAGGCATCGAGTACATGAGATACAGGCTTGAGCAGCAGGTCATAGAGTTTTTGCAGTAAACCCAGGCTGTTCTCCTCAAGGCGGGCAAAAGATTGCGCCGGTTCCTGGGCGCCAGCAGCCTGGGCGGCAAGATCGAGGTTGACGCGCCAGAGAGCATGTAGACGCTCTAATTTAGGGATGGCTCCTTGCGCGACGTGTACATCGATCCCCTCGCGCGTGAGCTGAAAAATATAGAGATCTTGCTCGGCAATGTAATATTCCAGCATCGCCGTGTCCTGATCGAGCTTGGGCCAGAGGGTCGTAACAATGCTATTGGTCCAGCTTGAGCGCTGTCGAGATACCAGGTCACCCGCCAGGCGCAGTTGCATCTGTTCTAGCAGGTGTTCAATACGACGTTCTCGCAGTTGCATCTCTTTTCGCGCCTGCGCTGGTGCAATGGCGCGTATACGCATAATGGCGGTGTCGCTGAGATTCGCTTCATTTTCAGCTTCATAGACAATTGAGCTATACCAGGCCTGCTCTTCACGTAGCTTTGCCAGGTCTTCAAGAATGGACTCTCCAGCCTTGTCACCTGCCCGCAGGCGAATATCGATGTTGTTACGCAGGTAATCACCGATGACACGCGACTTGGCCTTTTCAACATAGATCAGGGCCTGGTCTTTATTGCCGCGCTTTATGGCGAGAATGATAGCTCGCTGGTAGATATTCCCCTTATCTTCCAGGAAGCTGGTGCGCTCGTCCAACACCAGGTGATTCTGCACTTCGTCGATACCCTGCACTGCTCGATCATAGTAACGTGCGGCTGCATCCAGGTCCTCACACCGTTCGGCAATCTGCCCTAGCAGGTAATCACAGCGGTATTTGAGGTCGAGCAGTCCCTGTCCCTGGGCAATATCTAGAGCATGATCACAGAGATATTGCGCAGTGCTGATATCTCCTGTAGTAGCGGCAATACGTGCCTGTAAAAGGGCCGTTCGCGCTAATTGTGGCAGAGCCTCCTGCTCTGCGAAGGCGTCCGCGACATGTTGAGCCTCACGTAAGCTGGCATCGAGCTGTCCCCCGGCGAAGTAGAGTTCGGCCTGCTGCAATCGCACTATAGATGCCAGGGCCATAAAGCCCCCCTCTTCCAGGATGATACTGGCTTCCTTGAGCATCACATCAGCATCGCCAAAGTTCCCTTCAAGCGTGGCTGCCTCTGCCTGGTACATGAGCGAATACGCCAGGTTGTGGCGATGCCCTGGGGATGTGCGGAAGAAAGCCACCGTTTCCCCCGCGAGCTCATACGCTTCATGAGCACGATTCAAACGCACCAGGCAGAGACATATTTGCTGGGCTACCTCCGCTGCCTGAAATTGCAAATTATGCTGTAGAAAAATGGTGCGACTGCGGCTGAAGAGGAGCAATGCCTGGCTGTAGTGTCCCTGTGAAGCGTAGATTTGCGCAATATTGAGTTCTTCTCGCGCGACCGCGACTTCCTGCCCACCAAACGCGGCAAAAGTTGCACGTGCCTGCTCGTGGAGTGCTACAGCCTCGCGAAATTTGCCCTGAGCCGCCAATGTAATGGCTTTATTGCCACGGGCTCGAGCGATGTTCAGTTCGACACCTTCACCTTGCAATGAGTAGGTTTCAATGGCGCGATCGAAGAGCCGCAGCGCCTGGTCATATTGACCTAACTCGTAGTTGACGATGGCGGCATTGACATCGATCTGCCCCGCACGCAGCAGTTTGCCATGGCGGATGAAAACTTCACGCGCTGCGCCGGCATCGCGTAAGGCCTCGCTCGTACGATTCAATTGCAAGCATGCGCTAATCCTCCCTATGCGGGTACGCGCCCAGCCAACTTCATCCCCTATCTCTTTGAATTCCTCCCCCGAGGCATCGAAAAATGGCAGCGCATCCTCGTCGCGATCTACACGGCGTAAGGCATCACCGCGAGCCATCAAACCCAGGGCATGATATGCTTTGTTGTTTCTCAGATCACCAATAGCAAGGATATAACCGGCCAGCGTAAAAGATAGCTGCGCATTATTATTCCATTGGCGGTCTGCTTCGCGTTTGATGAGTTCAACCAGGAGAGCAATAGAGGAGTTGTCCAGGGTATGAATGTAAGTTTGCAGCAGTTGCCACCCTTCTCTCTCGTTCTTGAGAAGAAGTTCGGCGAGCAATTCTTGAGGTGTCATAGTGGTAAAGTTTCCGACAATAGAAGACGTACAGCATTTTAAGCGGGCCTATCGTTCATTTCCAGCCGGTCGCCCATGCCTTTCTAGCGTTCTGTCAACGTTCATTTGTTAGGAGACATGTAGTGGCGACCCTTGCGGTCGCCAGGCTCCCGCCTCTCACATGAAGTGCTTCAGTCCACTAGTTACCCGCCTGATCCCATATATTTAGACATATTTAACACATCATACATTACAATGAGTTACTATGACACACTCTGTGCGTTTAACGTAGCAAGATAGAGTAGTGATACCCAATATCAATCTTGCAGAGTAACCGGCAGTTGATCGACTACAATGGTACTCCCAGAAAACTGCAATTCCAATGCGTATGTCGCAGGAGCAATCGATGAAAAGACAAAGTTACCCAACTCATCGATATGTTGCGTAAACGGCATAGCGGCATGAGACACGCCGGCACCCTGTGGTATCAGTTGTACCTGCGTTCCCTGGAGCGACTGTAAGGCTTCATCTTTGCGGGTAACAAAGCCAATCAATTGTAAAGCGTCTCTACGGCTTGTTTCTCGTTCCACCTGGATTGAGATACTGATATCTTCCGCGCTATAGCTGCGCGGCCAAAGCCCTACCTGTGTTGTATCACGCTGATAGGCCAGGCGTGGTTGTGGAGGCAAAAGGGTCGCGATGATACGCCGGGCGCCAGCATTTGCAGTGTTCTGCAGACGATCAAGGACACTTTTAGCACTCGGCACGGAACGATGATTATTATTTGGGGAGGAGGTTCGAACAGGTATACCTGGAACGGCAACTGGCTCGGTGAGTGCCTGCTCGTTCTCAAGAAATTCTACCAGTGTTGCCACCTCAGCAGAGCAATGCGCGCACAGACTCAGATGGTTATTGACTGCGGCAGTAAGTTCTTTACTGAGCATTCCCAACTGGTATTCACCGAGCACCTGACTAGGTGGACAATCAAACCTATAAAGTTTGCTGGTTAGCGCAAGTTCTATTCGTTCATAGGCTGCTAGTTGAGCTGCGCAGCGTTGACAACGCGCAATATGCTGCTCAACGATCGGGCGTACCTTCTCTCCCGCGAGATACGCTAACAGTTCTTCATCACGAATAGCACCGGGTTCACTACACTCCATGAGCGTTTCCTTTAAATCACATAGGATACAGGTCCAAAGATCCTGAGATGCAGCAAGCAAATGTAACAAGAATGGGTATGACGAACGAACTCACACCCTTATATACGTATTCTGTTTACGTGTCGCTGCATCAAATGACCGGGTACCTGCTGAGTGACATACGGTTTGGCCAGCATTCTGGCGTTGCTATGCAAAAGCAATAGCTCACTTTACGCGATATGACACTACATAAGTAACAAGGCTAAGAGTAGATTTCTGTGCAATATGTGAATGACTCTCCCCAGTGTCACCGGCATATTGCTCTCTACCAGGAATGTTCTTGTCCTCTTTACACCAATAAACGAAGTTCAATCCTTTTTTTGCATTTTACTCCAAAGGACACAATGTCTCCGCCTCAGGGATGTTGATGTTTGAAGAGCAGTTGTAAACGACGATTGCGGCGTAAACGCTCCAAAACATTGCGTTTGATACGATAGACATCATCCACAGTAGGAAAGAGCCGGTGGTGCTGGCTACTTATCTCACTCGGTTTCATACCATGAATATAGGCAAGATAGATCAATACACGCTCATCTTCGCCATTAAGTTCTTCTTGAATGACCTGCCACAGACCCTGAGCGGAAATATTTGAAACAACATCGTCAGCAGGATCTTCAGAGGCCGGTTCGTGCTCTATTAACTCTAATGTCTCCTCGTATTGTCGAGACTGCCGCGAACGCACCTCGTCAGCCACGACACTATGCACGCACATCTTGAGGTATTTCAAAATAGCGGCCAGCGAGTCAAAGTTCTCCATTTTAGCTGGAGTAAGCGCCTGGGAGAATTTGGCAAAGGCGGCATTGACGAGCGGAGCACTGCCATCCTGCCCTAAAATAGGTGCAGCGCTCTGATGTTGTGTTACCCAGGTCAGCACGAGCGGTGCATACTGCTGGTATATGCAGGCCCAGGCATCATCATCTCGTTTTACAATGGCACGGCGAAATAATTCCAGGCAATAGCGATCATTGGAAACACTCTGCCGTAAGAATTTATTTGTCTCTTCAGAGCAACAACGAGCCAGCTCATTAATTGAGTATAGCTGGAGAGTTACCCTTTGCGGGTTCTCCTGTGCGCTATCACCCTGCCCTCCCAGACCAGGCTGTGGGCCTGTTGATTGAGGACGGTTTCGAGGCTCCATCGACAATAGCTCCCTGCTTCCAGTATGATTAGTCATTTTCCCGACCGACGCCCATGAAGTATAGCATGGGACACTCAAGCGCACAAGTTCTAAGATGATTACTCGTACAATAACACAGCTTTTATATCGTATTGCACGGTCGAAGAGGGTAAAAAGTATCTTGTACTACCTAAAAGTACTCCTTTTCTGGATGATGAATGGCACAAAATGACATATTATAAACCATCATACTAAAAAGTATAGCATTTTTGTCAGAGGGTACATTTTGTGATATGATCAGGTAACTTGTGTACAACTAAATTATAATTACATTTCAAATAACTTTGTACAGTTTCTAAGGAGAATCCCATCATACGACGGAGTAATACACTCATGTCACATCAGCGGGACACGGCAACAGATCGGCTCTCCAACGTTATCCAGGTAATTCAACTTGGAAAAAAGTCTGGCTTGCTGACAGTTGAACGGGGTGAAGGCATCACCTTCGAGGAAGGTGCGATTACTTTTGTCAACGGACAGGCCAGAGAAGCACACGTTGGAAAATATACTGGTATAGATGCATTCAATTGGCTCAACACCTGGGGTCCCTGTCTCTTTGCGTTTACTCCAGCGACTTCTGCTGAAATGGCATCACCTTCACGCAGTACCACAACCGGTAAATTATCATATACGACTGCACGCCTACCGGCACTAAAGCCAGGAGCAAGAGCTCAGCGGGAACCAACGCAATATGGGAACGAAGGCGATGGAGTGAATCACTGGAAAGAACATTCACCTTCCAGGTATGAGCCCTGGGGGGCCGTACCAAATCGCACAAGGCAAATTGAGGAGACGCTGCATCTGATCGATCAGATAGGGCTTTCCCGCGCCCATCGGCGTCTATTTTTGTTAATCGACGGTTATCGCAGTATCCAGGAGTTAGTGCGTTTGATGGGTCGCGAACAGGATGAAGTACAGCGATTACTCAGTGATTTAGAACAAGCTAGCCTCATCCAGCGATAGAAGAACTACAAAGGACGGATATCTCATGTATCAAGAACCAGAGTTCAAGCAAAATCGCAGGCGACGGCTCTCGCTGTCGGTACGCGTATCATTACTGCTGATGCTGGCAGCTCTACTGCCGCTACTTATTGTCGTTGCCAGTAGTGAACTACTTGCACGTCCGGCTCTCACCTCCCAGGCAAATACCGTAATGGAAAATGATGCCAGGTCCAGGACACAGTTAATTGACACCTATTTCACTGAACGTTCGCTGGATGCAGCGACATTGAGCCAGGTTCCTTCATTACAAACTTTCATGGCATCTCCCCCCGGAAACCAGGACCTCGCTACACATGCTATCTATGCCCTGGTCGCCGGCAGTTATCGCGACCATCGCTACACAAACTGGTCTCTCTTTGATACACAGGGAAAAATTCGTTTGTATTATCCTGCCCCTCCTCAGACCCACGGGCAATCTATCGTGCCACTAGCATACCGTCAGGCAGTAACATCGGGTAAGTCATTAATCTCAGCAGTCTATTACGATCCTAAAATCAAAAAAGCTTCGGTTGACATCTACAATCCCATCATCAATGTTGCACAAAAAAAATTGCTGGGCTTCGTACGCGCTTCCTTGCTTATCGATTACATATGGGATATCGTCGGTAATGATCGCGGGGCAAATGGTAATGGCAGTTATGCCTTCATCCTCGATCAGAATGGAGTTCGTATCGCTGACACAGACCCTTCGCGTCTTTTCTCGGCAATCTCACCGGTTTCACCGCAGACACAGTCACTGATTTCGAGCGAGCAGCGCTTTGGCACACAGCAACCTGTCCCGGTTATCGCCGATCGGACCCTTGCGCAGGCCCAGGCAGGTGACCATCCAGCACAAACATTTCAAATGACGCCTGCGCAGCAAAGCGAGGCGTTTCAAGTGGTCCGGCAAAACTCGCAAGTTGTTCCCTGGACCTACTTCGTCCTCAGTCCGGTCAGCACTGTGACAGCAGTAGCTAATCAGCAGTTGTTCATTACCATAGGTATTGCCGCGGCAGTGCTGGTGATCGCCGCGCTCGTTGGAGTAGGCGTTGGGCGGCGTATCACTCGCCCTATCCTGAGATCTGTCGAGTACCTGCGTGGCAATAGCGAAGCCCTGAAAATACTGGCAACCAGGCAGCAGAGCGCAGCTACCGAACAGATGTGGGTGGTAGATTCATCACAGGTAGGCCTCCAGTCCGTTCAATATTATACAGACGCCACCAGAGTCGCAGCACACAGTATGAGCGACTATGGTACAGATTTAGCCTATCGCTGGCATCAAATTGATGAACGCACAGCTAAAAAGGCTTTAGCAGAGATGACCAGAACAGCACAGTATATCGAGAATGCGGCAACCTATCAAACCACCAGCAACCAGAAATTGTCTACAGCGCTCAAAGTGACGACACAGGTTAATGAGCAGTTAGCAACAGGAGCAACTTCGGCTACTGAGGCTGCGACACAATTGGAACAGGTCGTAAACGAGTTGCGTGCTGTCGTTGGGAAGTAACCAACTATGCGTGAAATTGGACAAATATCATTAATACAGGTACAACGCTCCTCGCTCAAAGTAGAACGCGGAACAGAGAGCTATTATGACCCTACTCCCCTCATAGTAGTTGAGCATCTCCTCCTGTTGCCGCAGGGAGTTATCGGTGTTACAACCGATGGCAGTCAGATAATGGATATTCATCATGAATATCATCCGAACTCGCACAATCATAAGGGTGTCAATGGGGTTTCGATCGGCTTTACCAACCACTACCGATCAATGCGCAGCAAGCTAGGCGAGCATCTAGTGGATGGTATCGCGGGCGAGAATATTCTGGTAGAGAGCAGTACATCCCATTCCCTTGCCGATCTTGGAGAGCGGCTGGCAATCCAAATCCAGCCAACAGGGCGCTACATCTACTTGTCTGACTTGAAGGTCGCCACACCATGTGTGGAATTCAGTCTCTTTACAGCCAATCACGGCATGCCCCTACCAGCGGCACAATTGAAGGAGACATTGCGCTTTCTCGATAGTGGCACACGTGGCTTTTACGCCCGCGTGGAGGGACGGCAAGACAACGTAACATTACGAGTCGGTGACAAGGTCTTCGCCGGAATGAAAAGTAATTGACATATTGTTTGCGGATTGACTAAAGCCCGCAGGAGAGCTGTCAAGGTTGGGCAAAATGATCCCTTTCGAGTACGCGGATTGCAAGGAACGTAATCCACGGCGATATCTCTTTCTTTTGACCAAAATCGAACATGCTCCAGGGTTTATTTACCCCTTCGGGTACCCAACCACCTTGAGTGTTTTGCTTGCTCTTAAGTCGATTGACAATCTCTTGGTATCGTGCGTCTGTTCGTATTCGCGGGAACATCGAAAGCGTATCGACCATCTTCAATAATTGGTATTGCACAAAAGGATATTGCACCTTGTCCCAGGTGCTCCCGATACCAAAGCCGACGGGGCGAAATGGTTCTGCTCGGCGTGTCCAGCACTGAAGAAGATAGTCAGCCGCGCGATACGCCACTTCCTCGTTCCGCAGTTCGGGGTGTACTCCCACTGCTCGCAACACGTTCATAGTTCCGAATGGGCAGCTTGGCTCTCCCTCTCGTGGATTTCCTGAGAGGTTTAGTTTATTGGGATGCCAGCCCCCATCGAGCCGTTGCCAGGCAATGAGTTGTTGGTAGGCTCGTTTCAAACGTGGATCGTCTAGATAGCCGAAACGGGTCAATGCATAGGTCATGACATGCGTCAAACATTCATATGGGCGAGTATTCCAGCTTTTGGTATGGTCGAAACCACCGTGCAAGAAGCCTCCATCCTCCGCTTGAGCAGCGAAGATACGTTCTGCCAATGCTGTAATGCGTTCGTCATCACGACGCAAGCCAAAGTCCGCGAGGGTTGCCAGTTTCCAGATGCTATCCTTGGGATCGTAAGCACGTCCTAATGGTTTTGCAGGAGGCCATTCTTGGACAGATTGGACCAACTCAATGATAGCAGGATGCTGTTGCATCGCCTGGTACGCACGCCTGGCCTCGGCACCATCAGGATCTGTTTTGACCAGGTCCCGCAAGGTGTTGTAAACAACCCAGGGTTCTTTTGCTTCAAGCAGCCAGGTAATAACTGTCTGATGTTCAGGGTTCATATCTGCTCTATCCTTAGCATTGTTAAAGTATCACCCCAGGAGAGGTGTATTGACTGGCCCAGTCGCGAAATGTCCACACTCAGCCGTTCGGAATACACTCTTCCCCTATTCCCCATAAGGCACCCAGATATTCTTCACCTGGGTGGACTCGCGCAAAAACTCTTCACCCTCACCCTGCTCCGTATCCAGCCAGTTGCGCGCATGTCCATAGTTGACCCATGTGCGCTTCATATTGCCGGCC
>CATPCK010000564.1 GCA_955652655.1 uncultured Ktedonobacteraceae bacterium
AAATCCGTTTAAAAAGTAAGCATACCCTCTATCCAACTCAGGTTGAAGGGTATGCCTTGAAAGTTAGAGCCCTTTGATTTAATGCCATGGGCAATGTGAAAAAGAGTAGTTCTTATCCTCGCGTGCCGATTGTATCTGGTTCCCCTCCTTCTTGTGGCGGTGTACTCAACACTTTGGGGCGCGTCACGAGTAACCACACGAAGTAGATCATGCCGAAACCGAACATGATGAGAGAATAAATCCAGGGTTCGGCAAACGATGCATCACGGAATATGGCTAGCTCGAATAATAACCACACGAGTGCCAATATTATAATTGGCACCTCAAACGCGCCGAGGCTGAACCCCCGTGCTGGAGGTAGTTTATGGCGTGCGCTGGCGTAAAGGATGACCGTCGCCAGATAGATAATCGCAGGCAGCAAGGTTGCTGCGCTAAACAGGTAATTAAGAGGACTGGTCTGGTTGGCAAAGATACCTAATCCGGCAAAGACAGCCAGTACCACCTCAATGAGGAGACCCGCAAACAGGGTTGCGGCCAGTGGCGTTCCTGTGCGTACATGTACCTGCCTGAACAATTGATAACCTGGGAAACGCTCATCTCGTGACATCGCCCAAACGAGACGAGTAGTCGTAATGAATATAACCAATCCACATGCAAAGATCGAGAACGTAACCACTACCAGGAAGATATCACCAACGACGATACCAAGTGTCTGCGTAACAATGTTAGCAACAGGAGTTGATGAAGCAGAGAGAGCCTTGATATCTCCAGAAGCCAAATCGAGTGCTACGAGAAAGGCAAAACCAACAACACCGCTCAAAACAACGGAAGACCACATAGCGAACGGAACAACACTGTGGGCTTCTTTAGTCTCCTCGGCAAGATTCGCGGCTGCCTCGAAACCTACAATTGTAAAAGCGCCAAGTAAGAAAGAGAGCATAAACGGGCCAGTGGAAGTAAGTGTTCCCAGGTTAAAATAACCCGTTGAAGACACAACACCTGTACTAAAGAGGTGATTTACGTTCAGCAAAGAGCGGGCAGCCCCAACAATTACTAACAGGATAGTAAGACCTACGATGCCGATTATTTCCGTACCAACGGCAATACTATTAATGCGGGTCGACCATAAGGTCGAAAAGATGATGAGCATCATCTGTATGATGATAACGATGCCTGTAACAAGCCACGCATTCTGGCTCGTCTCCGTATAATTGAAAAGGCTGGGTATTACTGTAGCGGCCACAGCATAATCAACCGCTACAACATCGACGATCAAGAAGATGAAGGAGACCCACCCGATGAGCCAACCTATTTTAGGATTGGCTAAGCGCGACATCCATTGATAGGAATAACCCGCCAGTGGCATACGCGATGCCAGTGAGGCAAAGATCAAAGCTACGAATAATTGGCCGACGATGACAATAGGCCAGGTCCAGACCCCCAACGGTCCACCCCAGTTTAAAACAGCTCCATATGTAGTAAAGATACCAGTGGTGATAGAAATAAATGAGAAACCGATTGCGAAAGAGGCAAAGCGTCTCAATTCACGTTTAAATTCCTGCTGATAGCCGAAGCTTTGTAGAGTCTGATCCTCAGAGACATTTTGTGTGTTATCAGCGAGCGACATGGGTGTGCTCCTTTCAATCTAGCCTGGGAAGGCATGAGCGGCGTGTCGGGATTGACAAAAAAGCGACCGTAAGTAATCTGTTTTGAGGCTTTGTAGAAGCAAATAGAGAAGGTAAGCCTCACACGAGAGTGAAATCACCTCCTTCCTCATCGGAAGAGATAGATATATACGAAACATGGCATATGAACTTGTAACGAGTATACATGTTCATATGCCGTGTTTTCAATAATTTGGATGTAATTTAAGAATTATGTATTGCTACCTGATGAATATTTCTTCAAGAAGCGTTCCATACGCACCAGCGCCTCTTCAAGCTGATCATAAGCGGTGCAGTAGGCACAGCGTACATAACCAGCACCTGCTGATCCGAAAGCGATGCCAGGAACAACGGCGACATGCTCTTCGAAGAGTAGCCTCTCGGCAAATTCTTCATCAGTCAGCCCCAAATCTCCGATATAAGGAAAAGCATAGAAGGCCCCACGTGGTTCACAACAGGGCAGACCAATACGATTTAGGCCATCGACAAACATGCGACGACGGCGTGCATATGCTTCATGCATCATCATTATATCGTCCTCACCATGGCGCAAAGCCTCTAATGCGGCTTCCTGTGGAGCAGTACCCGCACACATGATGGTATACTGGTGAATCTTGAGCATTGCTTCCAAGATAGGAGCTGGTGCAGCAACATAGCCAATACGCCAACCTGTCATAGCGTATGCTTTTGAGAAACCATCCAGCAGGATAGTTCGTTCACGCATTCCGGGTAAGGAAGCGATACTTTTATGTTCTTGATCGTAAACGAGACGACTATACACCTCGTCAATGGCAACAATTAAGTCGTGTTCTATTACGAGTTTGGCTATTCCTTCAAGTTCAGCCTGAGGAATAACAGCGCCAGTGGGGTTATTAGGATTACCGATCAGAATCATTTTTGTGCTTGGCGTTATCGCAGCTGCAATTTCGGAGGCACGCACAGCAAATTCATATTTGGCATAAGTTGGGACGATGACAGGAACTCCACCAGCAAAGATAATATCAGCTTCATAAGCAACGTAGCCCGGGTCAGGAGAGATCACTTCATCACCTGGATCGATGATGGTTCGCATCGTCAGGTCTACGCCTTCGCTGACACCAACAGTTACCAGAAGCTCTGATTTTGGGTCATAGGTCAATCCATAGCGGCGATTGAGCATGGCTGCCAATTCTTCACGCAATTCGAGTATGCCATAATTCGATGTATAACGGGTGTGACCAAGTTCGATTGAGCGGATGCCAGCCTGACGAATATGCCCTGGGGTGACAAAATCTGGTTCGCCTACACCAAGCGAAATAACATCTGGCATAGTATTAATAATATCAAAGAATTTACGTATTCCAGAGGGCTTTACCTGACGCACACGCTGTGACAACACTTCTCGTTTGAGTGTATCCATAGAAGCACGTTCCCCTTCTTTTAGTATGGAGGCAGGAGATACCATATGGCAACGTGCGTCGTTGCCTATTCCTACCTACTATGATAGTCTGTTGATAGAGTGTTACAGTAGGCGTTGGTCTTGCCTCTCTTCTCTAACCTCTTATTCAACCAATGTAACATAAAAGAGGATGAGTTGACAATGCGCCAATCGCCCATCCAGCATGATCTAGAAAGAAGTCAATCTATCTTACCAAGATATAGCGTACTCGTTGACACTGATATCGGTGACGATATCGATGATGCGCTGGCTCTTGCCCTCATCTTACGGTCACCAGAAATTGATTTGCTAGGAATCACAACCGTTTTCGGTGATGTCCAACGTCGAGCACGTTTAGCACAACACCTGCTGCACGTTTATGGGCGTAACAACGTTTCTATTGCAGCTGGAGTACAAACGCCTTTACAACCTCACCATCGACCCTCTGGTGTACCCCAGGCAGCCCTGGTCGACAAGCGAGTTGTCTTACCAGCTATCAGAACGCTTTCCGGTCCGGAATTCATCATAGAAACTGCATCTGCTTATCGTGGTCGTTTCACGTTGCTTTGCCTTGGACCACTTACGAATGTCGCTACGGCCCTGCGAATTCAGCCAGATTTATTCATGGCGATTAAAGAAATTATCATGGTAGGTGGGACGAGTCGTTTCCCTTCCCCCGAGTGGAATGTGCGTAGTGATGCGAGGGCAGCACAGATCGTTCTGGGAGCTGGAATTCCAGTGAAACTATTAGGCTGGAACATTACGACTCGATGCCAGCTGCGTGAGTGTGATCTTCAGAGATTACACCAGGTAGATTCTCCTGAAACGCAGTTTCTGATTCAGTTGCTGGGAATCTGGAAAAGGCATCGCCCTCGCTGGCAGCCAGTTTTGCCCTTTATTCACGATCCCTTGACGGTTGTGGCATTGTGTAGGCCAGGGTTATTTGAGTTCGAAGAGATGACGGCAAGGGTATTTATTCATGGACCACTTAAAGGGTTTATGGTGCCACGAATCCTGGACGGGCCATTAGTTCACGCTGCAATAGGAATTAAGGCAGAAGAAGCAAGAGAATGGGTAATGAGAAGATTGATAACCCCATCACCCACGTAAACCTCGTAGCTTTTCGATGATTCCGGGCACAGCAGAGAGAATAACATCTACATCAGCAACGGTATTATTCTTACCCAGGGTCAGCCGTAGGCTACCGTGCGCTACTTCTACAGGTATACCCATTGCAACAAGGACGTGTGATGGATCAACTGAACCAGAGGTGCAGGCAGAGCCAGTGGAGGCAGCTACACCAAGCAGGTCGAGATTGAGCAGTATTGATTCCCCTTCAACGCCCTCAAAGCAGAAACTGGCATTATTTGCCAGGCGATTCGTGGAATGGCCGGTAAGCTGGCTTCCAGAGATAGCCAATAAACCATCTATGAGACGGTCTCTTAGGGCAATAATTCGAGGCTGTATCTGTGGTAGTTCCTCGTAAGCCAGGCGGAACGCAGCAGCAGCTCCCACAATCCCTGCAACATTTTCGGTACCAGCGCGACGTCCACGTTCCTGCGAACCACCCTGGAGTTGTGGCAAAAGGCGCATACCCTGACGTGCATAGAGTATCCCTACGCCTTTGGGGCCATAAAATTTATGGGCCGAAAGTGAGAGCAGGTCAGCATTGAGAGCTGCAACATCCAACGGTAAAGAGCCTCCCGCCTGTACGGCATCAATATGGAAGGGTATCTTTTTGGCTCGGCAGATACGGCCTATTTCCGCGACAGGTTCAATGGTACCGACTTCGTTGTTGGCATACATGACAGAGACAAGGATTGTCTGATCGGTGATTGCACGACCTACATCATCAGGATCCACCTGTGCATACGAGTCAACCGGTATGTAGGTTGTTTTGAAACCAAAACGCTCCAGGTACTGACAGGTGTACAAAACTGCATGATGCTCAATCGGCGTAGTAATGATATGATTGCCCTTTTTCTGAGAGGCAAAAGCGATACCTTTGATAGCAAGGTTATCGCTCTCGGAGCCACACCCTGTAAAAGTAATTTCTGTTGGACGAGAATTCAAGATATCGGCTACCTGTTCACGAGCACTATCGATGGCCTGCATGGCATGGCGCCCAAGTGTGTAGATACTACTGGCATTGCCATATTCCATCGTGAGGTAAGGTAGCATAGCATCTAAGACCCGCGTATCTAAAGCAGTGGTCGCAGCGTGATCAAGATATATAGTGCGATCTGGCATATAAGGTTCCTTAGGTGAGGTGGATTGCGTTATTTTATGGATGTTGAAACGTATATTTTACCTTTCTATTGTATCATATATTCCTTCATTATTACCGGCCAAATACCGTATACTGTGTGTATCGATCCTTCACTAAAAACGCTACTATCATCCTGAAGGACGCAAACCCCATGAAGAAAGAGGAAAACAATGACGACACCATCAAAACCGATGACTGCTAGTGAGCGTGTGCACGCGGCAATGGCGGGAGAACAAGTTGACCGCGTGCCCTTCTGTTTCTGGCACCACTTCAAACCTGAGGGCTCAGGAGAGCGAATGGCGAAACTGACAAAAGATTTCTTTGTTGATAAGTTTAAGCTGGATATAGTTAAGATAATGCCAGATTTAGAATATCCTGCACCACAGGATCAGCTGACAGTGTCAGACCAGCTTCGCTTTCTTCCTCG
>CATPCK010000565.1 GCA_955652655.1 uncultured Ktedonobacteraceae bacterium
CTCACACCACGGTGAAATTTCCATACAAGTTGCCCATTCGTTGCTTCAAGCGTCCACAGAGTAGTACGCGATGCAAGTAGTACACGGTTGCCCGCGACAATTGGAGGGGCCTGTATCTTCTCATGTGTTTCAAACGTCCAGTAAACCTGCCCAGTATAAGCGTTAAGAGCCTCTAACGCGCTGCTATGTACAGACACAAAAATCACCCGCCCCTCTAGTGCTGGCGTTGCATCAGTCAAATAATCCCCCAGGGGGATATGCCAGACCAGCGCGCCAGTATTTTCTTTCAGCGCGTACAAATTACCATCTGTGCTTGCGATGAACAACATACCCAATCCAACTGCCGAGGACGAAAAGATCGGGCCGATCTTTTTTAACCAGAGCAAATTCCCGCGAACCCTATGAGCGAACCCCTGGCCCTCAAAGCTTGTATGTCCTGCATTGTAACCAAATATAGGCCATGTATCAATGTCGGTACCGCTCAATAGCTTTGCATCGATGACGCGCAGTACGTTGGTATTGGTCGTCTGATCCGCCTGTGATGCTGCAAAAGAGCTACAAGCTGTAAGCATCACTGTCCCACAGAGCAGTAGCAAGAGCAGTTTCCGCTGCAATGACTTCACCTCTCAAAAAAATAGTGGTCTGCTCACAATAAACGGTGCCAGCATGCTAAATTCTTGAAGCATTCCTAAGCATCCGCAAAATCCACCAATCATTCACGGCATGCTCGTTTAGTTCAGAGATGGGAGAACCCAGTACGATTGAAAACAATTAGAGAGGATGTTCATTAATGGTGGTGTCCCTTTTACAGCGTAAAACCTTTTTCATCATACTCGTCAGTATTCTTGCATTGTCATTATTCACAGCGTGCGGGAGCAAAACCGCTCCAAGCACCAGTACTAGCAGCAGTACACCCGCTTCGACCACTCCAGTCTCGACACAACCAGCCCTTTCACCGGCAACGGCTACCGTCACAACCGTTAGCAAATTAATTACATTCGTTGGTCAACCCAAAGCAAAGATGCACGCGGGAACAACCTTCGAGGTTGTGGGCCAGGTAAAAAATGGTGATAGCAAGCAACACGATATCTACCTGCAGGCAACGCTGCTGGATGCCTCGGGAACGAAAATCGCCACGACAGCTATTCAGAATGTTGATAACGTAGCAGCAGGGGCGACAGAAACTTTCACCATCCAGGGAACGACAACACAACCAACTTGGGCGCAGATACAGGTAACTATTATCAAAGTTTCCGAGAACATTGGAGGTTCAGGATCGGATTAATTGCAAAAAAGCAAGCAACATTGTAGCATCGAAAACTAAAGGAGGAATTGCGTGCAAAATTCCATTATCCGCCGGTTGCACACACGTCGCTACTCGATCATAGCTTCATTAGCCATTATGATCTTACTTATTTCGTCAATCGTCATTATCCCTCGCGGTATCTCAATTTACGCGCAGTCTGCGCATGGCGGCGGTGGTCCTGATTCTCATTATGTTCCTTCCACTGCCTTTGGCGACACCGATGACCTACCGAATGGTTCAATAAAAACCAAAAGAATCGGCCTGGCAGCAGGAAACGCCTCTATTACTGGCGTAGTCACGGATGCCAGTACAGGCAGTCCTGTTGCCAACGCTCAGGTTGGTATCAGTGCTGGTCAAGTGGGATCTACTGCGCAATACACCACTACCGGCAGCAATGGCAGCTATAGCTTTGGTGGCATCGCCTCTGGCACGTATAATCTTTCAGCCTGGCGCTATACCATCAACGGGACACAACCCATGTATAAAGATGCCCAGCAGATAGGCATCAACGTTAGCAGTAGCCAGGTGGTCAATTTCAACTTGACGCCCGTTGCCGTCTCTGGCTCGCGCACAGTTCCAGCAGGGCGAGCGAAGAACCTCATTATCGCTGACTACGACGAAACATACCACGAATCGTGGTTCTCTGATGCCCAATCCATGATGAATAATTCGCCCGCGACCCATCAGCTGTCCCAGCATGGCGTCCTGGCCACAGAAACATGGACCCAATATGGCTGGTCACCCATTGATCACTACCAGATTGCTGTCGGGTCCTATCCCGCCTGGCGTACACCCGATGCACCGGGAAAAGTCTGGGGACAACCCGATGGACTCGACACGAATATATGGTACGGTGGCACTGAACAGTTTGGGCAGCAATCAATCTTTGATGCCGCCAAGAGCTATGGCATGAATACGGCGGTCATTGGAGGCAACGACTACCCCACAGGCCACATCACCGACTCCAACGTCGACCAGATCTCACTTGGGAAAAACATCAATGGCGTGCCTACGCAGTGGGTGACAGAGGTTGAAAACTTTATCACAGCCCACGCCTCCAACCCCAACGGCTTTTTGATCTATATGCCAATCACTGAAGCGGAAGGACGCTCCGTCGAGAGCACCAACCCGGACGATTCAAGTTCGCAAGGACTCTATCAACAGGCCAGCCGTTGGGACGACCAGGCTTTTGGCCAGTTACAAACATGGCTACAGCAGAACAACTATACCGGCAACACGGCCGTATCCATTACAGCAGATGAAGCGCAGAACGACCATACCAGCTTTGACAATTTCTACGGCCTCGGTAGTACTGGTCAGGGTACAACGCGCCACGTACCATTTGTTTTTTCAGGCCCTGGCATTGTCAATGGACAAACGTATGGCACAACGATGGGTATCGATGACATGAGTGCAAACTATATGTTCTCGCTCGGTCTGCCCTCACCCGTCGATAGCCGTGGACATGTCATCACCAGTTTCTTCACTTCAGGTAGCAATCCCACGCCTACATCTACGGCTACCGGCACGCCAACAGCTACCAATACGCCCACGTCCACTGCGACGGCCACCAATACGCCAAATCCCACATCAACCGCCACCAGCACGGTGACTGCAACGCCAACCAATCCACCCACTGCCACATCAACGCCACCTCAGGGGTCAAACCTGGTCCAGAATAGCGGCTTTGAGGCCGGCGGCAATACGTGGGTCTATGGAGGCGCAAATCACCCGCGCCGTTCTACGGCTCAGGCTCGTAGCGGGTCATACTCATTGAAACTGGGCTCTAATAGCGGTCAACAGGGCGACTCGACCGCGTACCAGCTAGTGACAATCCCAGCTGGCGTGAAATCCGCCAACCTGACATTCTACTACTGGTCAGCCAGCAATGACTCGAGCACCTACGCCTGGCAAGAGGCAGACATCGTCAACAGCAGCGGGACGATCATACAGCAGCTTTTCAGGAATACCACCAATGACCAGGCCTGGATTCAAATGAACTTTGACCTCTCATCCTTCGCCGGTCAAACTATTGGCATCCGGTTCCTGGATCACGAGAACTCTAAAGGAGGAGCCTACTACAACTATTTGTACGTCGACGACGTATCGTTGACTGCCCGCTAACGCCATACCTCCTTTTTGATGTGAGTGGGCGTCCCTGGCTTCATCGAATTCACTCACCTATAGAAACCTCAATTCCTCGCATGAGATACACCAGAGACTGCATATCTCCCACCAGAAACGTCTCCTTTACATCCACCGGTCGCGCCTCTCCCTGCCGGTTCACCCAGACCGTTGTGTATCCGAGCTCGTTGGCCGGCACAATATCGTACTTGAAGCCAAAACCAGCATGCCAGATCTCCGACTTCGGCAATCCCAGCCGCTCGCGCGTCAGGTGAAAACCTTTGTGACTTGGCTTGTACGCTCCTGCCTGCTGGGCCGTAACGATCTCGTCGAACTTCACGCCAATCGTCTTTTCTGTCTCCCGGATAATGTCGTCATCTGTATTGGTGATCAA
>CATPCK010000566.1 GCA_955652655.1 uncultured Ktedonobacteraceae bacterium
ACGTCACATGTTCCAGGATATGAATGTTCTGGTTCTCCAGCGTCGCGTTATACAGCGGCGGCGCGTGCCAGAGCCAGAAATCGAAATTATAGAGAAAGAACGCAAGCGCTGGAAACGTCAATACCCTGGCTATACGAAATACCACCGGTTTGCGCAAGAGCGGGTCTACCAGCCAGCCCGGTATCCCTATCAACAGGAGCGGTGGCCCAACAATAGTGATGCACAGGTGCTGCACCATGTGCGCGCTGAAAAGATAGCTATCACCCAGTTCATCGAGTGGTGAAACCAGTGCCAGGAACATAATGAATATTCCCAGCAGAAAAGAGCATACCTGCGCTTTTTTGACATGCTCTGCCAAGTGATACTTTTTACGCAGCGGCCCGACTGTGTAGAGATACAATCCTACGATGAGCGCGGTACCGATAACTATGGATGGCTCCCAGTTCCACTGTGTGAGCCAGAAATCAAGTCCTATGTCTGCCATCGGTAGCGACCTTTCATATCGCTCTCTTGCGTACTTTTTACTTTCATATGTAGCGTACACTAGGCAGTCAAGTATCACGCCGCAGTTTTCTCTACCTCGTCCACTTTCCCTGCGGGTCGCACTCCCGGATCACCTTTAGCTCTTCCGCGCTCGGTGGCGCCGTCTCCTTACAATCGTCCGCCAACCTCAATGTCCACCCTGTCTTTGCCTGTACCTCCTCGACCGTCGTCCCAGGATGGAACGACTGCAACACCGCCTCGCCATTCTCACGATCAAACCCGAATACTGCCAGCGTCGTAATCAGCGCGGATGGCCCTCCCCCTGGCAAGCCTACTCTCTCCCGCCATGCCGCGCCAGCAGAACCCTCTTCGCTGGGATAGCCATAGCCGGGGCTGGTCACGTAATCCACTTTCTCGCGCAAGCGGTGGCGATCATGCTGCATAATAATCGCCAGTCGCTGCGAAAGCGAGGCGATATCCGCGGCTCCTCCGCTGCCAGGCAGGCGCACCGCAGGTTTCTGCCAATTCCCTATGGCCGTCGTATTCAAATTGCCATAACGGTCGATCTCTGCGCCGCCAATAAAGCCCAGTTGCACCTCTCCGGCTGCCATCAATCCGATCATCTTCACGGTACCCGTTGCCCACAACGCCCCGGTAATATTTGGGGCATCTCCCATGGTGTAAAGCAATTCCGCCGCTGGCTCATCACGCAGGATGCCGGTCTCGAAAAGGCCTACGCAGCGTGGCGCGTGTGTTCTTTTCGCCAGGGCAAATGCCAGTAACGGCAGGCGCATGCCAACAAAGACGTGCTCACCATCCTGGATCTGTCGCGCGGCACACACAACCATCAATTCCTGGGGAGTATAATCCATACTTGCCACTTTCTCCTTGTAATTAATACCCATAATCGACCGCAGCAGCATAACGATGCTCTTTGACGCGCAACCGTTGCAGTCGTTCCTCGCCCAATTTCTTCACATAGTTTGCGCGCGATGGGAGATGCAGCACCCATTCCTCGAGCCAGTCCTGGAAACCTTCCACGCTGCGCGTACGCTCGTGATACTCGTGATAAAACAGGTGGTCGCGGTTAGTATAGCCTTGCACGGCGGAGGGATGCGCTCCCCAGGGTTCATGAACGACGGCCCGCACCTTAAAGGACGGCCCGAGCACGCGATTAGGATCGCTCAAAATCACCTCCCTGTCCACGATCTCCTCTGCCTCCAGGATCACATCTTTCGCCGCCAGCATCGCTTCCTCGCATATACCACTATTGCCCCAAAGGTGAGCATTTCCGTCCCCATCGCTGCGCTGCACGTGGACAATCGTAACATCTGGGCGCAGTGCCGGCACCAATAACAACGGTGTCCCATCCAGCGGAGAACGCTCCAGGCGAAAGGCCGTATTATGACCTGGAATGTCGCTGCCCAGCGCCGAACGCGTGGGAATGTAGGGCGACCCCAGGCTGGCCGCCAGTAACGCCAGGCCAATCGTGAAATTGCTGTGTTCTTCAACGGTAATAGCGCGTGGTATCGCTTTCTCAGTGGCGCGCCGATAGCAGTACCCCAGCCCCTCGCTCACATTGCCGGCCCACGCCGCTGTCACTCTCTCGACACAGCCCGCCCCGATCAGTTGATCGAAGAGGATATCTGAAATAGGACCGATCAGTGTCAGGTCGCGCCTTTGCTGGCGTATGATTTCGTGCGCGGCAGCAAAGGGAATCAGCGGCTCCAAAGCCAGGCTAATAGCAACTGAGGAGCCATCGGGCACGTAGCGCGCTACGGCCTCACTCATCGTCATCAATTTACTCATACTGGTTGAAACTCCACAATAATATTGGCATAATCATCTGACACAAAAATGTTATCATGCGCATCCACAAGCAGCCCCTGTGGTTCTATAAATCCCTTGCTCGCCAGTACCTCGCGCTTGCCAGTCACGACATTCATGCGAATCAACGCGTGAATAGAAGGCTGTAGATCGATGATCAGCAGGTTACCACGCGGGTCGATTACAACATCATCTGGCATGCCAAAACCGCCTATGCGCGTCTTCGCTCCATTGGGAGCAATGCGCCACAGCGCTCCCCCACATTCATCGGCAACATAAATATTCCCTTGACTATCGACAGCCGCGCCGACAGGTCTGGTAATGCCGGATGCCAGCAACTTCAGGCTTTTGCCATCCAGGCTCAAGCTGTAGACGTCACCCGTGGGACTATCTGGAACAATGATGCTATTGGTGCTTGCATCCCAGGCAATACCATCAATACCATGCTTACACTCTGCCTGGCCTGCTATTCCCGGGATTGTGCGTAAAACAGTGGGGGTGCGTGCACCGGGAGCAAGCGCGAGAATGCGGTTGGTATTCTGTTCAGCAAAGATCAACCTACCACCTGGCAGTACGATCATGCCCTCGGGTCCTCCCAGCCCACTCAACAGCACGGTTACAGCCCCGTTGAGGGTGACGCTGCTAATAGTGCCATTATAAAAATCGCTGAACAATAAGACGCTCTCCGATTGGTTAAAAATCAGGTCATCGGGACGCGCTTTCCCCTGCACTATCACATGTTCACTGTAATGCCCCGGTGCGACACCGCTCGTTGGCGTTGCTGTCGGTGCAGTGGTTACGCTCGTTGGCGCCTGTCGGGTAGCAGTAACAGTCTTTGTTGAGCCAGGAGTAGGAGTAGGAGTTACTCCTGTTGATCCATTACAGGCCGCCAACAAAATAGGACAGAAGAGCAGTATAGCAGTACACCACTTGCTTATACTGGTACTATTAATCAG
>CATPCK010000567.1 GCA_955652655.1 uncultured Ktedonobacteraceae bacterium
CGCTGGCATTTTGCGCGATACGTTTGTTGTCCGGAGTTTGAAGCGGGGAGAGGGGATAGAGGTTGTTTTGAAAAAGATCGGGTTGAGTGAGGCAACGTGGGAGGATGCGAAGGAGAAGTATTTGAGGTTAAGTGCAGGGGGGATATAAAGCTGAACGGAGATTTGGTGATGTGTGTTTTTGATCACCTAACCTGAACCCAGGTGATGTAACTTTGATCATCACATTGGTACCACCTGTAGGCGAAATAATCCCGCAAAGCTGTGGCTTCGCCAGCGATCTACACCGTTTGACAAGTTAAGGTTTGTGATTGTTTCTTAAATCAAGCAAGTGCTGGATTTGCCATTCTCGTTCTTTGGCTACGGCAACATTGGCATCAGAGGGATTGGTGGCTCTATGGATAGCCTGTAAGGCGTAATTTGCAGCACCAAGAGAATGAATGGGCACATGTGCAGTTGCCACTGCTTGACCTGCGGCATGGGCAACCGAGCGAGCCGCATTATCCTCGCCTACTTCACGAGCAGCAGCATGGGATGTAAGTGAAGCCTTGCGTATAACTGCCATCGTAAACACTCCTGTATTTATCCAAGCTTGGAGCGCTTCGATAGCTCGTTGAGGACGCTGGTCATCTGGGAATTTTTCCTCAAAATACGGCATGACACGCTCGACACAATCGATTGCCCAGATAGCTAACGTTTTATGGTCAGTTTTTTTCACAAGCTCTACCGTTGGCTCGTCTTTATAAGTAGTAAGTGAGAATTTGGATTTTTCCATTTAAGGGTACCGCCCCGAATTGTCCGTAAATATTGGATAAGAAACGTTAAAGCTCCACTGGTTGATCGCTTCTGCTTTTGCCGCTCCCTAAAACCACTGGATAGACTCACACTTGATAGCGATCAATCAAGCCAAGATTGGTGAGGGTTCGCACAATGCTGGTGCTCCCGTAGATCACCATGTCGCGTCCAGGCTCTTGTTTCATGCTGAGAATTTCGTACCTGTTCAGGATGACCTTTGTTTTTGTCAAATCGTGAACGATTAGGCAAACGATCCTGTTTTGACTTCTCCCGCACGTTTGAATGTAGCAACAATCACTCCACAGGGTGAAGATTTAGATTCAACCAATGTATAGGAAGCAGGAAGAGTACCTTTATCAAACAAGCGTTTTCCCATACCCAGTGTCACTGGAAATATTTTGAGCCAAAATTCATCTACCAAATCATGCTCCAATAACGTCTGAATCAGATTGCCACTGCCATGCACTTGTAATTCAGGACCATCTTGTTGCTTGAGCTTTTTTATTTCATCCACAACATTACTCTTTAAAAAGACCGACTTATTCCACTCATGCTTTTTAAGCGTATTCGAAGCAACATACTTTGTTGCTTCATTTATTGGACTCTCTTGGTGAGGCCAATATGATGCAAATATCTCAAACGTTTTTCTCCCTAACAACAGATCAAAGGGTCTGCTCATTTGCTCAAGCATTGTCTTGCCAAGAAAATCATCAAAGTACGGAACTGTCCATCCTCCATACGTAAAGTTACCACTGGTATCTTCTGTTGGTCCACCAGGTCCCTGCATGACGCCATCAAGCGTTATGAAAGATAGGACGATGAGTTTTCTCATTGTTTCAACACCTCCTCGGTTATGTGCTTGACTTCGCGAGCCGGAAGTCAGAACTGGTGATGATGCTCCTCTCTCAGCATCAGGTCTATGGCTCTGGTCATCTGGTCTTTGACCAGTGAGCGGCGCCTCCTGAGAAGTATAGCATGCGGACCAGAAAAAATCTTCTTCTATCTTGCTCATCTTGCCACACAGGGCTACCGCAGCGCATTGCCAAACACGCTCTGAAATGCTAATTGTCTGATACCACCACTACCAAATTGTTCTTTCTGCATAAGAATTGGGCATATTATACATCTCTAAACCTTATTCTTCTTACTTATACTTCCTCACAATTCGGATGGTACCATATATAAAGAGCATCGCAAGAGGGATTAGGCTGCTTGCTTGTGCGGCGCTGGTTCTTCCCGCGTGATAAACGGGAAGTCGTCATAATCATGGTCAAAACTGACAAGGGTGTTAATTCCCTTCTGCCTCATTTTTACCACAACTAAGGCGTCAACAAAATCAATGCCTTTTTCAGCATAGATCATCAGCGCGTCTCCATAGAGATTTTTATTGGCAAGCCGCAAGCCTTTTAATTGCAGAACAGGGATCAATCGTTTCACGATATCTGCCCGTGGATAGTTGTAGAGCCGCTTTGACGAAAGCACATGCACTACCTCAGCGATCACGGCTTCGGTCGTGGTGACAACCTCATTCCCTTTTTCTACCTCTTGCAGAAACGCATAGGCTCGTGCTGCTTTTTCAGGGTCGTCGCGGGTTAAATAGCGGATAATGACGTTGGTATCAAGAAATTTCATAGCGTGAGAGCACGCACATTAAAACCATTTCTTTTTATATGCTTCTGCTCTGTCGTCTCGCACAATTTCCTCAATCTCTCGTTCTGCAAGTGGTTGTTTGAGGGCGGGTATGGACTGGTAGCCTTCTGCAA
>CATPCK010000568.1 GCA_955652655.1 uncultured Ktedonobacteraceae bacterium
AACAGGACAACTTTTCCCATGACTTTGCGGTTCAGGACGTCATTGAGGGCATCGGCGGCATGTTCGAGCGAGTAGGTCGCGGAGATGTGGGGTTTGAGCTTGCCCTGGGCGAGCCAGGTGAGGAGTTCGTGGAGGTTTTCCTGGTTGTGTTGCGGCTCGTGCTCGGTGAACGAACCCCAGAAGACGCCGACGATGGAGCAGCCTTTGAGCAGCGCAAGGTTGAGCGGGATACGGGGAATATCGCCTGCCGCGAAGCCGATGACCAGGAAGCGGCCATTCCAGGCGATGCTGCGCAGGGCTGGTTCAGAGTAGCTGCCTCCAAGAGGGTCGATGATCACGTCAACGCCGTTGCCGCTGGTAAGGGTCTTTGCGCGTTCTCTGAGGTCCTCGTTCGTGTAGTTGATGACGTCGTCCGCGCCGTGTTGTTTGCAGACCTCGAGCTTTTCACCGCTGGAAGCGGCGGCGATCACGCGGGCACCCATGAGTTTGCCAAGTTCTACTGACGCGAGGCCGACACCGCCAGCCGCGCCGAGCACGAGCAGGGTCTCGCGTGGTTTGATTTGTGCGCGATCCTTGAGCGCGTGGTGAGCGGTGCCGAAGACGAGGGTAAAAGAGGCGGCGGTGGCGAAATCTATGTTGCCAGGTATGGGGATGAGTTTGGCTGCTTCTGTGACGACCTCCTCGGCGAAGCCGCCCCAACCAGTGAAGGCGATGACGCGGTCGCCGACCTTGACCGTGTTGACGCCCCCGCCCAGTTCTTTGACGATGCCTGAAACTTCGCCGCCTGGAGAGAAGGGCATGGCTGGTTTGAACTGGTACTTGCCCTGGATAATGAGTGTGTCCGGGAAGTTCACCCCGCAGGCTTTGACGGTGATGACTACCTGGCCCTTGCCGGGCTTGAGCGATGGGATATTTTCAATGACAAGGCTTTCGGGTGGGCCGTATTCTTTACATAAGACTGCTTTCATGTAGTTTTTCCTCCCTGGTTGATGGTTGCCGGACTTTATTATACATGCCAGGGCTCACTGCAATCCAGTCTGAATCCTCAACGCTTCGCTCTTCGCATTGATATTTCTGTGTTGGTGCACGTGTGGCAGCCACACTCTGCCACACGTGCACCAACACAGAAAGGTTGTTTGAGGCTGCGACACTCGCATCTCCACAGGAAGGGGTTTACGGGACATTATGTGCCGGCTATTTCGTGGGTTTCTTCTTCGAGCATGTGGCGCAGGAGGAAGGTGACCCAGGTGCGGTAGGGGCGCCAGCTTTCGGAGATGGCGCGCAATTCCTGGCTGGAAGGTTCGGATTTGAGATGGTAGGCCAGGGCTACGGCACGGGGGAGGCGAGGTTCGTTGAGGGTGAGGTAGTCGGGGTCTCCGGCGCCACGCAGCAGGATGTGCTCGGCGGAGAAGATGCCGATACCGGGGAGTTGTTGCAGGGCTTCAAGCGCTTCCTCCTGTGGTAGTGAGCGGAGACGGTCGGCATCCAGTTGACCAGCGATGGTGGCCTCAGCGAGGCGGTGCAGGTATTCGATCTTGCGTCCGAAGAGGCCGGGGAAGCTCTCTAGCTGGAGGAGACGTGTGGGTGCGGGAAAGGCATGATCTTGCTCTCCATGTATTTCAACGATGTCTCCCAGCTCCTGCGCCATGCGGGCTTTCAGGCGTGCGGCCTGGGTGATGCGAATGCGGTGGCTGATGAGGATCCAGGCTCCAGCTTCGTAGGGTGAGTAGAAACATACCGGGCGCAAACCCGGATAGCGCGCCTGTAGCTTGCCAACGACGAGGTCGTGCTCACCTACGACAGGGAAATCGCTGCCATCTATGTCTATGGAGAGGATACGGGCTACCTGTTTGCGTACAACGTTCTTGTCGGCTTCGCCGTACATCTCACCTGTGACTCTACCGTTCTCTTGCCGGAGACAGACTCCGACTGATTGTTCGCTGCCGTCGGCTACGAATGCGAAGTGAAGATGGTTGGCCGCTTCGGCGGCTTTATGCGCGGCCGGGGCAAAGCTGCTAAGAAAGGCGGTGCTGGCGGCCAGTGAGAATGGTCCGCGTGGTGCGATCTCGAATTGCTGTTTGAGGGTTGATTGTGCCATGCTGTTTTGCCTCCTTGGAAAGGGGTTCTTGCTTGTTTTGTTGCTTCTCTCGAGAGTATAACAGGTAGGTGTGACAGCAGTATGTCAGCAGCAGCACGAAAATATTATGCGGGTCGGGGAGTCACGACAAAGTTTATGGTAACGCTGTTGGGATGGGTGTGCACACCGACCATGCAGATAGAGTATTTGCCATTTTCTATGGTGGATGGGATGGCGTCCTGCAATCTCTGATTGATGGTTTTTTCAAATATGGTTGCGAAGCTGGTGGCGGGAATACCGCCATAGTTGGCCTTGATGATATGTAATTGTAGCTTGCACGCACCTGCGGCTGGTTGGAGCACGATGGTAAAGTGTTGTGTTACGGGAATATTCAATAGGGAGTACTGGTACTGTCCGGTAATGGTCATTTCGGCACCTTCGGCAAAAGTAACCTGGATATTTGAGATCTTTCCTGGGATGCCCGCCTGTTGCAGGCTCTGTTCCGCGATGGGGTCAATGAGGGCCGCATCAACTTCAGCAGTGATATTTCCAGGTTTTGATGGAGGAATGACTATCGGGGGGTTCGTGCCGGAATTTGCGAGGATAATCAGCAGTACAGCTGCTACTCCCACTACGATGCCGATCAAAAAGGTGAGCAGGGCCAGGGGAAGTTGAGTGGGGGAAGTGGGTGCCTCGGGGGTGACGAGCTCTTCTGGTGTGGTTGTTTCATCTGCCACTGGTTTCTCCTCTCTAGCGAGAGGGCGACCGCGAGGGTCGCCCCTACATATCAGAATACTGTTCAGCCTATATTACAATTTCCAATAGGATGAGGGCAAGATGCATGCAATTTATACACCCGGGTGGGTATGGGAGAAGGTGGAACCTGCTTGACGTAATACAACTAATTATCTACAATGGGTGGGAGGAGTGAGAGACGCTTTCCCACAGTGGGGATGGGTCTGAACGTGAAGGGAGGCAATAATGGCGGATCGCGTGGGGCAACAACTGGGCAACTATCGCCTGGTTCGTTTGTTGGGACAGGGTGGCTTCGCCGAGGTGTACCTCGGTGAACATGTCTACCTTGGAACTCCTGCCGCCATCAAAGTGCTGCACACCCTGATAGCCAGCGAAAATACCGAGCATTTTCATAGAGAGGCACGCACTATTGCGCGCCTGGTGCATCCCCATATCGTGCGAGTGCTTGATTATGGTATTGAGGGTATGACTCCGTTTCTCGTTGAGGACTATGCCCCAAATGGTAATTTGCGCACTCGTCACCCGAGAGGAGTACCGCTGCCACTGCCAACCGTTGTCGATTATGTGTCACAAATGGCGGATGCACTGCAATATGCTCACGAGCAGAAGGTGATTCACCGGGATGTCAAGCCGGAAAATATGCTGCTGGGCCGGAGGAATGAAATCCTGCTCAGTGATTTCGGTATCGCAGTGGTAGCCATGACTTCAAGCTACAATAGCACGCAGGGCATGCAAGATATGGCGGGTACCGTCGCTTACATGGCGCCAGAGCAGATTCAGGCTCAGGCCGGCCCTGCCAGTGATCAGTATTCACTCGCGATAGTAACGTATGAATTGTTGTGTGGAGAGCGACCTTTTCAAGGGGCGTTTACCGAAGTCGCTGTGAAGCATACGCTGGTGCCGCCTCCCTCATTGCGTGAGAAACTCCCCTTGCTGTCACCGGAAGTCGAGGCGGTGGTCATGAAGGCACTCGCCAAGGATCCAAAGCAACGCTTTGTCGATATAAAGTCGTTTGCCACTGCCCTGGAAGAGGCCAGCCGGAATGCTTCATCGACTACCACCTTTCTTATCAATCATGCTACACCCCAGGAGCAGGTATCTTCAGCTAATGATACGGTTTTGCTGTCGAGCCAGGAGGGATCGCCGACGGCTCTTTTCACGGTGCCAGGCGCGACACCGCATTTGCCCACGAAAGAGGAGTTACCTGGGGAGCCTCGCGAGCCGGCGGTTGATACTCCTGGCATGGAGACCCCGGCTGCGTCAATGAATACGCCTATATTGAGGCAATCAGAGACAACTGCGCTGCCTACTCGCGCTCCAGGTATCCGTTTGTCCAGGCGGGCTGTACTCGTGGGGTTGGCAGGATTAGCCGTTCTCGGCGCGACTGGCGCCGGGGTAGCCTTGTTCACACATTCACCGAGCGTGCCAGTACAGCCTCAAGCTACTGCTGTGCCGTCTAGCGGCGAAGGAGCTACACTCTTTACATTTCGGGGTCATAGCGGCTGGGTATGGTCGGTCGACTGGTCGCCCAATGGGAGCCGCGTCGCCTCTGCCAGTGCCGATAGCACTGCCCAGGCTTGGGATGCGGAGAGTGGTGATCATCTCACCGTGTATTCCGGTCATACAGATACCGTTTATGCTGTGTCCTGGTCACCGGATGGGAAGCGCGTGGCGTCAGCGGGTTATGATAAGACGGTACAGGTTTGGGATCCTACATTCGGAGATCACTTCTACACGTATCATGGCCATAAAGGCTGGGTGTGGACGGTGGCGTGGTCACCGGATGGGAAGCACATCGCCTCAGCAGGTGAGGATAGGACGGTGCAGGTGTGGGACGCGGCCAATGGTAGTCACGTAAACTCGTATCACGGCCATACGGATTATGTGCATGCCGTAGCGTGGTCACCGGATGGGAAGCGTATCGCCTCGGCCAGTGGCGACGGGACGGTGCAGGTGTGGGACACGGGAACTGGCCTTCGCATCTATACCTATCAGCCGTATTACACATCGATGTGGTCGGCAGCATGGTCGCGCGATGGACGGCGTATTGCCTCAGCGAGCGATAATAAAACGGCGCAGGTGTGGGATGCTGCTGACGGTGCGCACCTTTATATCTATGCAGGTCATACGGATTTCGTCTATGCCGTAGCATGGTCGCCAAATGGGGAGTATATCGCTTCGGGTGGTGACGATAAGACGGTGCAGATATGGAGCTCGGCGGATGGTACTCCCATCTTTACCTTTAAGGGCCACAAAGGTGGAGTGCGCTCGGTCAACTGGTCGCCGGATGGGAAACTTGTTGCTTCTGGCTCTTTCGATGAGACGGTGCGGGTCTGGCGAGCGCCTTGAAGCCGAATGATGAGAAGCTATTGATGACTGAGGAGAGATATCCGACTGACCGTGAAGCGTTGGAACGTGACTGTGACGTGGAGTTCTTCATCGCCAGTGGACCGGGAGGTCAACACCGCAATAAAGTCGAGACAGGGGTGCGGCTGCTGCATCGCCCGAGTGGAATCGTTGTGACAGCGACCGAGCGGCGGTCGCAACACGCCAACCGCGAGATGGCTTTCCAGCGGATGACAGAGCGGTTGGAGGAGCAACAGAAAGTTGTGATTCCCCGTAAACCGACGCGTCCTAGCGCGGCGAGCCGCCGGCGCAGGCTGGAGGAGAAACGGCACGTTGGTCAGATAAAGAGGCAAAGGTCTGTTCCTCCTCTGAAGGATTAGGTTTCTATGTCGCATGGGCCGTTTGTGGCGAGCCACAAACGGCCCATGCGACATAGAAATGAAGAAGTTTGGCGCTTATGGTGTGGTTGGCAGGTAGCGGGGTGAGCGGCGCACCTTTGTAGCCTGCTCGAAGGCGTAGGCGAGCTTGATCAGTGTAGGTTCGCTAAAAGCTCTTCCCATGAAGGTGATGCCAACTGGAAGGTTGAACACATAGCCAGCCGGGACGCTGATTGCCGGGTATCCGGCCAGGGCAGCGGGTTGCGAACTGCCTCCCATTTCATGATCTCCATTGACCAGATCGATACGCCACGGTGGGCTGGTAGTGGGCATGACCAGCGCATCCAGCTTATATGTGTCCATCACCGCGTCAATGCCTTCCTGCCCTGAGAGGCGGTGGTTTTCATCGAGTGCCGAGAGATAATCAGGGTCGGCGAGCGAACTGGTTTCCTGTGCCATCAGGAGAATTTCCTGGCCAAAGTATGGTAGTTCCTCACCGGCATGGGCATTGTTGAACTCGATGATGTCCGCAAGGCTATGCACCGGTGTGCAGGTGAGTTCGGCAAGGTAAGCGTTGAGATCGGCCTTGAATTCGTGGAGGAGCACAGTCAGTTCCGCTTTAGACGTGGATATTTGTTTTGCCGTGGGAATATCCGCGGGATCGATGATTTCCGCTCCAAGCTCTCTCAATTGTTTGATGGCGTTGTTCGCAATTGCGTCAGCTCTGGTGCTGTAGCCGAAATAGACCTGCCTGGCGATGCCAACGCGTGCTCCGCGCAGGCCATCGGGATCCAGGAATTGAGTATAGTCGGTATGAAATTTCCCCTCGCT
>CATPCK010000569.1 GCA_955652655.1 uncultured Ktedonobacteraceae bacterium
AACACCTTGCCTATTCTGACCCCCACTCCAAATCCCAGGCCTACTGCGCACCCAACTCCGACTCCTACTCCCACCGCTACTCCGACTCCGACGCCTAGCCCGACAGCTAAACCCAGTCCGACACCAAGTCCAACGCCGAAACTTATCTGTGCTACGAGCGTAGCAACAGTTGTGCCGTCGGGAAATTCAACATCGTGCCCCAGTCCAACACCTGGGCAGAAAACGCAAACGGCAAAGACTCGTGTGACAAAGACAGCGCTAATTCTTCTACACGGTGCCAATCAGGGCTTACCGATAGATAATGATTTGAGTAGTTCGGTCAGCAGCCCCACTGCGCAAGTTGTCGTATCCAATGTCAATGTAGTCAACTTCGATCAAAACTTTAAGGTCCTCCATTTCCAACAATACACTCTGCTGGATAACTCATGGGAGGTGTATACCGGTAGTTTTGTAAGCCGCAGTCAGGACGCGCTCTTTCTTTATGATCGCATGCTCGGTGAGGCACGCCTGGTAAGCTTTGATACCAATTTGCATGTTTCACACTATCAAGCGATCCATAATCTTGACGCGAACTGGGAGGTACATAGTGGAGATTTCCTGGGAACTGGACGTTCACAGGTGCTACTATATGACCCTAGCAGTGGGGATGCGCAGATAGAAATCTTGAAGAGTGACCTATCGTTATCAGATCGCAAGATTTTCTCTGGTTGGGGCGCAAATCAGGCGCTCTACGTTGGTCACTTTGGCACGCCGACATTGAATGTGATGCTCTATGATCCACAGACATTACAGAGTACGTTTATTGCCTTTGACACTTCTCTCATAGTAAAGCATCAAATTACCGTGTCGACTTGGGATAATCGCTGGCAAGTACTCATAGGTGCTTTTCTGGATCGTTCTCGCTGCTTAGCTGCCCATAATTGTTCAACTGGCGATGATATCCTGGTATTGAATCGCCAGACAGGACAAATGCAGCAATTTGTCTTTTCCTTTGGTACTCAATATCAGGTCATCGATAATCGTTCTCAAGGATACGTACGCACTGGGGCAGCATCAACGCCCAGCTTAACTCCTTTGGACGCATCGAGCTTCAGTCTTTTGGCTAAGCTGAGTACGACAATCAGGGGTGAAGAATTGTACTGATAGCTTGTTCTCTAACTTGCTCACTTTTGATCGTCACAAAGTACTTCAGCCATGATACAATGGCAGCTATGCATAACATATTTTTAATTGGACTTCCTGGTAGTGGGAAGAGTACCATCGGTCGTATCCTGGCGCAGCAGCTGAACAAACCTTTCTTTGATATTGATGCGCTCATTGAGCGCGAGTGTGGTGAGCATATCTCCACTATTTTCGAGCGCTACGGTGAAGAGTATTTTCGCTCGTGTGAGAGCCGCCTGCTAGCCCAGGTCGCTCAATCTGAGGGGAGTGCCGTTATTGCAACTGGTGGGGGCGTCGTCACGAAAGCGGAGAATCGTTCGCTAATTCGCTCTCGTGGTGTATCCGTCTATTTGATGGTTGATCCCCAGACCGCGCTTGATCGCTTGAACAGGCAGCACCTCGAAAAGCAAGCGCAGGGGGAAGTTCCTGAGATTCGCCCTCTATTAGTTGGTTCCAATCCTTTGAAATCACTGCAAACGTTGTTGCAAGATCGTTCAATATGGTATGAGGATACTCACTTTACCTGCTCGACCCTGAACAAATCTGTCGAACGAATTGCCCAGGAAATCATCGCAATGCTTATCAGTTCAGGTGAGATTGTCGGAGAACCTCCTATCCTTGATGTACGGCGCATTCAAGTAGACAAGGGGTATAATACAGTAGTGGAATGGGGTGGCCTGGGCAGGCTTCCACAGCACCTAAAGAAGCTTGGCTTACCTCCAAGAGTCTTTCTTATAACCGATAGTAACATTCGCAAGCTCTATGCATCCATGATTATGGGAACACTCTCCAGTGCTGGCTTCGAACCCCAAATATATACCGTACCGGCCGGAGAGGCGAGTAAATCACAAGAACAGCTCAATGTGCTCTATGATTGGTTAATAAAACAGCGTGCTGAACGCGGCGAGGCAATGATTGCGCTCGGCGGTGGTATGGTGGGTGACCTGGTCGGCTATGTGGCTGCTACGTACCTACGTGGTGTCCCTTTGATACAGGTACCAACTTCTTTACTTGCCCAGGTTGATTCCGCAATTGGCGGCAAAACAGGCATCAACCATGCCATGGGGAAGAATCTCATTGGCGCCTTTTATCATCCACGGCTGGTACTGGTCGATCCCGCAACACTCTTGACGCTTCCTACTCGGGAACGCACAGAGGGCTGGGCAGAAGTTGTAAAGTATGGTATCATACTCGATACGGAATTGTTCGCCCGGCTTGAAGAATATGCTGACACCTTGCGAGAGTTTACCCATCCCCCGGCTACGTTACTTTGTCAGATTGTCATGAACTGTATTGCCTTGAAAGCAGCGATAATAGAGGAGGATGAGCGTGAACAAGGGCGGAGAACCATTCTTAACTATGGCCACACCGTAGCACACGCTCTGGAGAATGTGGCAGGTTATGGTGAATTATTACATGGGGAAGCAGTATCATTGGGTATGGTAGTGGCAGGCAGTATCGCTCAGCAAGCGGGGATATTTCCCGAAGCGGAGCTGGTACGACAGAATAAGCTGCTCGAGGCATTTGGGTTACCAACATCTTATGCCGGGTCATTACCCGTAAAGGATATCCTCTCTGCTATTCAATTGGATAAGAAAGTGGTGGGTAATCAGGTACGTTGGGTTCTACCCCGCCGCGTTGGAGACGTTACAGTTACACCGATGCCCAATGATCTGGTTGAAAGCGTGATTACAGCATTCTTCGCAGAGAAAAGGCCTTAACACGATGTTAAACATACTGGTCGTCAATGGTCCAAATCTCAATACTTTGGGAACCCGTGAACCAGCTATTTATGGAATGGTAACCCTCCCGCAAATTTGCTTGATGCTGCAAAGACGAGGAGAAGAGTTGGAAGCAACGGTACATTGTTTCCAATCGAATCACGAGGGCGCGCTCATTGATTATCTACAGGAACACGAAGGTAGTGCTGATGGCATTATCATCAATGCCGGCGCGTTGACACACTACTCTATTGCATTGCGCGATGTCCTGGCGACGGTGAAACCTCCTATCATCGAGGTACATCTCAGTAATATATATGCCCGTGAGCCATTTCGACATCAATCGCTGATCGCAGCAGTCTGTCGAGGACATATTGTTGGGCTGGGCTGGCGTGGATATCTCCTGGCATTGGAGACACTGGTTGAACTGGCGCGCGAACAGGTCAAAGAAGGAAACGTATGAGTCAAGAAGCAATCAATCAGTTGCGTACGTGGATGGCCGAACAAGGGCTAGACGCATATATGGTGACACAGCCACAGAATCGCTCCTATTTAAGCGGATGGCTTAATGATGACGTGGAAGGTGCTGGTCTATTACTGGTGGGACGACAGCTGCAGATATTGTTCACGAATCCGCTCTACAAAGAAGTGGCCGAGAAAGAGGCGCAAGGTTGGCAGGTGAACGTTCCCACTTCTCGCGAATATTGGGCTGCGATTGCCACAACAGCCCAGGAGCATGGCTGGCAGAACATCGGGTTCGAGTCAGCGGCGCTCACGTTTGCTGAGTATGAAAAGCTTCGTCGTAGCGGCGAAAGTATTTTTACGCTTCATCCCTTTGAAGATGGCTATGTAGAGAAGCTGCGTCAGGTAAAGCAACCATATGAAATAGAGCTACTGAAACGTGCAATTGCTATCACAGATGAGACATTTACGCATCTTTGTAGCTGGATTCAGCCTGGCATGACAGAGAAGGAGATACAGTGGGAGATCTTGCGCTACATGATATCACAAGGTGCAGATAGTCTCTCATTTGATTCGATCGTCGCTTCTGGACCGCATGGCTCAATGCCGCATGCACACCCCAGTGAACGGCGTATTCAACGTGGTGAGCTCATTACCATTGATATGGGCGCTCGTTACAAAGGATATTGCGCTGATATGACCCGTACTATCTGCCTTGGAGAACCATCCGAAGCACGTATGCAAGAGATATACAATGCCGTTCTCAATGCGATGAAAACATGCGAGGCTGGTCTCTATGCAGGAATTGCTGGTAGTGCTGCCGACGCTTTAGCACGCAATGCATTGAATGTTGCCGGGCTATCAGAGTACTACGTTCACGGTACCGGGCATGGTGTAGGGTTGCAAATACATGAAGGCCCGAATCTCACTCCTCGCTCGCCAGATGACATGGTTTTACCGGCAGGAACTGTCGTTACCGTCGAACCAGGAGTCTATATTCCTGGCTGGAGCGGCGTACGTATCGAAGATTGTGTCCTGATAAAAGAAAATAGTGT
>CATPCK010000570.1 GCA_955652655.1 uncultured Ktedonobacteraceae bacterium
CGTGCCAGGTGCAGTTGATGGCTGGTTTGAGGCTCTGGGACGTTTTGGGACACTTTCAACGGAGACAGTCTTTGCACCGGCTATTGCCTACGCGGAGGAGGGTATGCCTGTCAGTCCTAAATTCAGTGGCTGGCTACGCCGCGCAGAGCCTGTGCTCAAAGCCTGGGAGAGCACAACATCGGTCTTCTTCCCAAGGGGACAATTGCTCAAGGCTGGTACCATTTTACGGCAACCTGATCTGGCCCGCACCTATCGAACGCTTGTAAGAGAGGGGCGCGACGCCTTTTATCGTGGCCCATTGGGGCGTACGATCACTGAATATATCCAGAGCTGTGGCGGCGTGCTCTCCATGGAAGATATGCAACAACATCGATCGGATTGGGTTGAACCGCTCACAACGAACTATCGCGGGTATGATATCTACGAGTTTCCGCCGAATTCGCAAGGTATAGCTGCATTGGAAATGCTCAACATCCTTGAAGGATATGATCTCAGGTCTCTTGGCCACCAGACTGCTGAATACTTGCACTTGATGCTAGAGGCGAAAAAGCTGGCCTTTGCGGACCGGGATCGCTACGTCTCTGACGCTGCCTTTGTAGATGTACCGGTTGAGCACCTTTTGAGCAAGACGTATGCTGCTGAACAGCGTGCCAGGATCAATCCCAGGAAGGCAACGCCGTACTTTGCCGCGGGACTTGAAAAAGACGGCGATACCATGTATCTTTGCGTAGCGGACAACGAAGGTAATGTCGTCTCTTTAATCCAGAGCCTCTACAATGGTTTTGGGAGCGGCATTATTGGCGGCAATACAGGTGTATTACTACAAAACCGGGGTTCATACTTCTCCCTTGATCCGCGGCATGTGAATTACTTACAGCCCGGTAAACGTACCATGCACACGCTTATTCCTGCGATGGTGCTCAGGAATGGGACTCCTTACCTGGCTCTTGGATCGATGGGAGGAGATGCTCAACCGCAAATACATGTGCAGGTGCTTTCAGCCATCATCGATTTTGGCTTGAATGTTCAGCAGGCCATCTCTGCCCCGCGATGGCGTAGTGGGCCTGTGAGAGTGGCATCGCCACATAAGGGGCAAGAAGTAAGTGGTCAGCGCGGTATCGATGAACACCTGGAGCGCAAAATAGCAGAAGTGGTCAGGATGGAGCGACGCTTTCTGAGCGGTGTACCGCTGGAACTTGATTTACTTGGTCATCAAACCATTGTGGAAGGCTTGTGGGAAGATGGAATGGGTCACGCCCAAGCTATTCTCATCAATCCAGATACTCATATTTTTGAGGGAGCTGCCGACCCTCGTTGTGATGGTCTCGCGCTTGGTTGGTAGCAAGTTATTGTGGGCAGAAAAATAGTAGTACGGAAGGATGGAGTGTATGACCACGAAGCCATATCGACATGCAATCCCCCCAGATATTCTAGCGCTCTCGCATGAGCGTGATATGTTACGTAGGAAAGGTCAATATGACCGGGCTGATGCCTTGAAGCGGCAAATTGAGGAGGCTGGCTATGCAATTAAAGATAATCCCCATGGAGCGCATTTAATTATTCTCCCAAGTATCGAAGTCGACGGCAATGTTTTCCGCACCTCGCGCCAGTTGCCTTCGCTGCTTGATGAAGCTGATAGGTGCCTGTTTTCAGTTAATATCCTGGCTCATGATAGTTTTGAGCAGACGCAACGCTGTCTCCAGAGCGTCTTGCATTATGCTGGCAATTACGATATTGAGATTATCCTGGTTGATAACGCCTCGCGAGATGAATTGAGCATCTGGGCGGCAGCGTTACAACATTCCGATACACGAGTGCACGTACTACGCGTCAGCCGCACAATGGGTGAGGCAGAAGCCAGGAACATTGGCTTGAAGCAGAGTCTTGGCCGCTACATCCTGCTGCTTGATAGTAGTGTCGAGTTTACCGGCGATGTGTTCACCCCGCTCGCAAAAACATTGGCAAATGACGGGGTCGGTATTACCGGGCTGCATGGTTTACATACCGATGATCTTCGTCACTTTGAAGAGAGCCAGCGTTTGAATGTTGAGGCGGTAGATATACTCTGCATGGCTTTCAGGAGGAAGTTGCTAAAAAATGTCGGTTTCTTCGATGAGGGTTACCGCTTTCCATACTATATGGACATTGATTTTAACTTTGCTATCCGAGATAGCGGAGCTGAAATTGTTGTCACACCCAACTTGCCTGTGGCCTGTTATCCAGTTCTGCAACATGCTGGTCTGTCCGATGCCGAACGGACCAGGTTGACCAGGAGGAACTTCTATCGCTTCCTTGAAAAATGGGGAGATAGGGAAGATTTGTTAGAGGAAGAGTAAGGAGAAAAATATTGCAGACTTTGAAGAAGCGAGACGAGATTCCAGCTGAATTTACATGGAACCTCGAAAGTATCTTCTCGACAAATGATGACTGGGAGCGCGATTTTCAAGCCCTTCAACAACGATTACGAGAATTGGAGACACTCAAAGGAACGCTCTCACAGAGTGGGCAGATGCTGCTAGCGGTATTGCAGAAGCGTGATGAACTGTCAAAAGAGCTCGAACGTCTCTACGTCTATGCCTCGATGCGCAAAGATGAAGATACCACGAATAGTACCTATCAGGGAATGGCCGATCGTGCAATACAACTGTACGTGCGTTTTTCCACGATTGCCTCATACATTGAACCAGAAATACTGGCTCTGCCTCAAGATAAACTTGATCGGTTCATCAAAGAGACCCTGGGGCTAGCACTCTATGGACAACAATTGGACGACCTGAATCGTAAGCGGGCCCATATTCGCTCTGCCGAAGTTGAGTCTATACTTGCCGCGGCAGGTGAAATGGCGGAGGCTCCGGGTAGTGTCTTCACCATGATTGATAACGCAGATCTAAAGCTTCCTACCATCAAAGATGAGGCGGGCGAAGAAGTAGAACTGACCAAAGGGAATTACCAACTCTTCATTCGCAGTACGAATCGCCGGGTTCGCAAAGATGCCTTCGAGGGGTTGCATAGCACGTTCTTGAAGCAGCGCAATACCATCGCATCGACGTTGGCAGCACAGGTGAAGACGGATATCTTTTACGCTACCCAGCACAATTATAGTTCGAGCCGGGAGCACGCCCTTGCTCGTTACAATATCCCGGTTAGTGTATATGACAACCTGGTCGAGACGGTAAGTGAGCATGTTCCTCTGCTCAACCGCTACCTCAAGTTGCGCAAACGTATCCTGCAACTCGATGAATTGCACATGTACGATCTTTATGTCCCGATTGTTGAGGAGACGCGGGAAGAGATAAGCTATCAACAGGCGAGGGATACCGTTGTAGCGGCGTTGGCTCCTTTAGGCGAGAATTACCTTGATACCCTTAAAAAGGGGTTTACAAAGCGCTGGATCGATGTATATGAGACATCAGGCAAACGAGGTGGGGCATATAGTGGTGGTGCGTACACTACGCAGCCGTTTATTCTGATGAATTATCAGAATAACCGTGATAGCATGTATACGCTTGCCCATGAACTGGGGCACTCCCTGCACTCGTTCTACACGCGCAAATACCAACCCTACCAGTATGGTGACTATACCATTTTTGTGGCCGAAGTCGCTTCAACGCTGAACGAGGGGCTGTTGACAGAGCACTTGTTAAAGACCACCTCTGATCCTACATTGCGCCTGGCTATCCTCAATCACTCTTTGGAAGGTTTCCGTGGCACCCTCTTCCGCCAGACGATGTTCGCGGAGTTTGAACAACTGATTCATACGCGGGCGGAACAGGGTGAGCCGTTAACAGCAGATTCGCTTAGCGCGCTCTATCATGGCCTTAATGAGAAGTACTATGGAGGTGAGACGTTTATCGATGAACTCATCGATATCGAGTGGGCGCGGATTCCACACTTCTATAGCAGTTTCTATGTCTATCAATATGCCACGGGTATCTCCGCCGCGTCAGCCCTTGTACAGCAGATTTTGCACGAAGGAAAGCCCGCGGTTGAACGCTATCTGAAGTTTCTTAGCAGCGGCTCGTCCGACTATAGTATCGAGTTACTCAAAAAAGCCGGGGTAGATATGACTTCACCGGAACCGATACGCCAGGCGTTGGCACTGTTCGAGTCCCACCTGGTCCAGATGGAAGAGCTGATGCCGTAGAAAACAGGCAAACTGGGCCACTGCTGCTCCATGAGAGCGGCAGTGGTTTTTGTCTTTTCATGTACCCGCAAGGTGTATACGTTTCCTGGACTTTAGGAGTGTTTATAGAGAGGAACTTGTACAGCTTGCCTGAAAAGGGAGAAGTTGTGCGGGTTGATCCGTTCAAGTAAACGTAATGTAGCTCAAAGAGGAGAAATACACATGGATGACGAAAAGAAAGATCTTGGTACGCAGGGCAAGTCAGACACCTTAAAAGGAAAGGTCAATCAGGCTACCGGTAAAGTACAGAAGAAGGTTGGACAAGCTACTGGTGATCCTTCTATGGAGGCGAAGGGTAAAGCCCGTGAGACCACTGGCAAGGCCCGATCGAAGGTAGGAGGGGTTGAGCAGAAGGCAGACAGAAAATTAAAGGGCGAAGATCTGTAACTCTTCCTTCCACCCGTTTTCTGCAGAGAGGGGAGGTGAGCAAACGGTAAATTGCTTGCTCGCCTCCCCTCTACTTGTTCTTTAGACCCTGCTCAGGGGTTATCCCACTCGCGTCCGTCATTCTGAATGAGCGCGTCAGCTTCAGGTGGTCCCCAGCTTCCAGCTTTATAAGGATGGACCGCGCTCTCAGGTGTGTTCTTCCATGCGTTGATAATACTGTCCACGACACGCCAGGATGTCTCTACCTCGTCACGGCGAATGAAGAGCGTTGAATCTCCAATCATGCAATCAGCGATCAAACGTTCGTATGCATCGGGCGATTCGATACCAAAGGCCTCTGTGTAGGAGAAATTCATATCAACGTCGCTGAGATGGCGCGCCGCGCCCGGTACCTTGGCGGCGAACTTCAGCGATATGCCATCATCAGGTTGAATGCGTATCGTCAAACGATTGGGAACAAGCCCCTTCGTTTCGGACGGTTTGTAGAGCATATGAGGGACGCGTTTAAACTGGATCGTCATCTCTGTACTGCGTTTGGGCAATGCTTTACCTGTGCGGATGTAGAAGGGAACGTCCGCCCAGCGCCAGTTCTCGATGAACAATTTGAGAGCCACGTACGTCTCAGTTTGTGAATCGGGTGAGACGCCTTTCTCCTCTTTGTAACCCACCTGGGGTTGTCCGTTGATCACTCCTGCGGTATATTGACCGCGCACGGTGCGTTTGGCCGCATCTTCCGCCAATAGGAGAGGGATGGCTCGCATGACTTTGACTTTTTCATCGCGGATGGAGTCGGCATCAAAAGAGACGGGAGCCTCCATTGTGGTAAGGCAGAGTACCTGCATGATGTGATTCTGTATCATGTCGCGGATGGCGCCGGATTCTTCGTAATATTCGGCGCGCGAACCAATGCCCAGGCTCTCCGCAACGACAATCTGTACGTGGTCAATGTATTTCTGATTCCAGAGAGGCTCGAAGATACCATTGGCGAAGCGGAACGCGAGAAGGTTTTGCACCGTCTCTTTCCCCATATAATGATCAATGCGGTACGTCTGATTTTCACGGAAAACGCGAGCGATTTCGCGATTGAGCTTCTTGGCAGAGGCTAGATCGCGTCCAAAGGGCTTTTCAATCACAATGCGTCTCCAGGACTCTTCGTCACCGTTATGCCCAGAGGGACGCGCTAGACCAGCGCCACCAAGTTGGAAAATGATTTCTGAGTCAAGGGTGGGTGGAGTGGCAAGATAGTACATGCGGTTCCCCTCGGTGCCTTTCTCTCTATCAAGTTTATCCAAAATGTCGGCAAGTTTCTGATAGCCTTCGCGGTCATTAAAGTCTGATTGGCAATAATACATTCGTTGGGCAAAGGCACGCTGCGCGTCGCTATCTAATTTGTCATTATCGGGCATGTATTTGTTAATCGAATCTAAAGCCAGGCCGCGCCATTGTTCATCATTCATGGGGCGGCGGGCAAAGGCTACCACCGAGAAGCCTTCTGGAAGGGGATGATCATGGAAAAGGTGGGCCAGGGTGGGTAACAATTTTCGCTGAGTAAGGTCGCCGGTAGCTCCGAAGATGACAACGGTACACGGTTCCGGCATTTGTCCATCTTGCCAGATTGTATGTTGCTTGAGTGAGCCAGCGGGATGAACTTCTTGTGGCATGAATACTCTCCTCTATAGAAAATGTACAATGCATTGTATGTACAGAGTATAACTCATTCCTGACGATTTGGCTTCATATATAGACCAGGTGATAGCGATGTTGTTACAAAGTACCAATTTAGAACCGTCAATTACTACTTTGAGGATATATGGATCAGGGTAACTCATAGGTCACTCAATAAAGGAGAAGTGATCACAAGTTTATGGAATCTCGTACACCTGGATAACAACTCTGCTGTATCTTACAATAAACATGAGCATCACCTGGATGTCTAAAGCCTACAGCAAACGGCGCTCAACATAAATTACCCGGCATAGTATGTGGAGCAACAATAGGGAGAACAAGATGGAAAAGTACGATATGACAATTATCGGAGGTGGATCTGGCGGCCTTACTGCAGCTCGAACTGCTGCGGCACTTGGCGCAAGCGTCTTACTTATCGATAAAGAGGAATTGGGAGGAGATTGCTTACATTTCGGTTGTGTGCCCAGTAAGAGTATGATCCACGTGGCTAAGGTAGTGCAACAGGCTAAAGAGGCCGCCAGGTTAGGGCTGATGCCTGCCGACCTGGGAGTGGACATGGCGAAAGTTTCTGAGTACATTCAGGGTGTGATTGGACGAGTAGCCGAGACCGAACATATTTATACCGAGGGCGTCACTGTGAAGTTTGGTCAGGTATCATTCAACTCTTCTACCGAACTATCTCTCAACGGTGAAAGTATTAGCAGCCGCAATACCCTTATCGCGACCGGATCACGCCCTGTAATACCCAGAGTAGAAGGCCTGGAAGAGAGCGGTTGTTGGACAAACAAGAGTGTTTTTGACCTCACACAACTGCCAGCCTCCCTCATTGTTGTTGGCGGCGGTCCCGTTGGAGTAGAACTTGCACAGGCTTTTGAACGGCTGGGGTCGCAGGTCACTATCATCCAGGGGCCGGAGCGCATTTTACCGAGGGAAGATCCCGAAGTATCAGCGGTTGTCTCCAGTGTTATGACTTCTGAAGGGATCAATATTGTTATCAACGCCCGTTTTGTCAAAGCCAGTCGCAATGGGGCAAAGAAAGTGGTCGTTGCCAGGCAGGGCGATCAACTGCTGACCTTTGAAGCGGATGAGATCCTCCTGGCATTAGGACGCCAGCCGAATATAGAAGGCCTGAATCTGGAGGCTGCCGGTATCAAATATGATAACAAAGCCATTAAGGTCAATGAATACCTGCAGACATCGGCATCAAACATTCTTGCGATTGGCGATGTGATTGGCGGCTACCTTTTTACGCACGTTGCCGCATATCAGGCTGGAGTGGCGGTACGTAATGCGCTTGTGCCATTCGCCAAAAAGAAGGTCGAATATCGGGTCGTGCCGTGGTGTACTTTTACGGATCCAGAAGCAGCGCGAGTTGGTCTGACGCCTGAGGAGGCTGAGAAGCAATACAAACAGGTGAGGATCATCAAGTTGCCCTGTGCCGGCATTGACCGCGCTCAAACCGAAGGAGAAACAACCGGCTTTATTAAATTAGTGCTGGCGGGCAAGAAGGACGAGATTGTGGGGGCACATATGGTTGGAGCACGTTCAGGCGAAATGTTAGGTGAGGTGGCATTAGCGATGCGACATAACCTGTCCTTGAACGATATCCTTGGCACGATGCATGCCTATCCTACGATGAGTACGGGTATCCAGCAAGCGGTCTTCGAGGCTTACCTTGAAGGAAAAGCCATCGCAGGTAATCGCAAGATTGTGCGTACCGTGCTTAGCGTGCGTGGCTAAATCATGGTAGAACAGAGAGGAAGGCGAGCATCCTCGCCTTCCTCTTTTTCAGGCTTGCTTCCGGTTAGCATTTTGTGGAGGTGCAATGCTAAAGAGTGTACGCGTGGTCGAACGGATGTATGCGATTAACCCGGCCAGGGCTACAAACAGTAGTGAAGGTACTACGAGGGCAAGTCCAAGCGATAGTGTGAAGGGAATGTGTAGCCAGGAAAGAAAAAATAGCTGAAATACGAAGAGCAGTATCACCAGTACGGTTGCAATGAATGTAATCGTTGATACGAATTTTACGTGCAACCGGTTTTCCGTCATCTGCTGACGCAGTTCTGTCTGTTGGCGTAAACTATTTTGCTGGTTTTGCATACTATCGTGCTCAAGCGCGATTTGGAGCCGTTCATTGACAAGCTCTTGTTCGAGTTGATACGCTTTTTTTTGCGCCTGTCGCATCAAGTAGAGTGATTCAGCGGTATGTTTTTCTTCTATTTGCCTGACATGTAGTTTCACTGTCTTCATGGCATCGTTCGTCATGACAACTCCATCTTCTGTATGGAGTTCGAGTGTACGTGCCGCTTCGGCGACCATATTTTGAGCCTCTTCCTCTACCGCACTTTGAAATGAGTGGTAGAGTTCCTGGTAGCGTCTTTCTAGCTCAAGGTGATCCCGTATTGTGCGGTTTTGCTCCGCCTTTAGCTTATCCAGCTGGCTCTTATAAGATGCTACCTCTTCTTGATGTGCGTTTTGCATAGAGTCGATCTCGTCGATATATTTTGTAACTATCCAGTGCAGGCGTTTGTTTTCTTCACGGAGTTGCATGTACTGCCGCCAAACAATTTTTCCATGGGTTTCCTGGCTAGTGATTTGAGGTAGGTTATCGGTCTGTTTCTGCTGCAAGATATGCTGCCGTCGTTCAGATACGTGATCACGATGATTGTAAGGATGGGATACTCTTTCAATGGCTCCAGTGGTCTGGGTAGTATCATCCGATAGCATAGTCTACTCCCTCGCATTGTTCTATCTTGCGGTCAGCAACTGGATTCGCAATACATGACCAGTACAGGAGATATTTCCCGTATGTCGGTTGATTCTCTCTCTCGTTGCTATTATGCATAGGAAAATGAAAAGATGCAAGTCCTCTGCGGGAGCAATGGGGATTGTGCGTTCAAAAGTCGCGCAGCATCGCCGTTCAAATGGCGTGAAAGTTGCCTTTTACAGGAGATATACTGTCTGTCTCTATGTTTCTTTGCCGAGGACGATGTAGGTGAGCAGCCCTACTGCCAGACCGCCAGGAATCCCAAGGAGATACATAGCCCATAGGGGAGTGAAGATCCAACCAGTTTTGTTAAGCACATAGTCGCTTAGCCAGGGGATCAGTGCGCTGGCGATGAGTATAAGTTGTAGCAGCCAGGGGATATATTCCCACCATTGTCTCACCTTTGGGCGAAATGGGAAGCTCAAGAAGATGGTGGTCAATCCCAGCAAGGCGCCATAACATAGGGGACAGACAGCAGTCGAATAACCAGCGAGCAATGCCGCTCGCTGCGGTAGTGGACAAAGGGTATCGCCCAGGAAGTAGACAAAGCTGGCAATCATGCCAAAAGGCCAGATGCTGATATGGGTGAAGAGCGGGGCAAGGAACGGCCCCGCCAGGGGAAAGAACAGAATGAACAGCCGCCAGCGCAAGCGGTACAGTGGATTGTCTCGAAAATGCTGCCGCTGCTGGGCTCGTGTACGGGTTGTGCGAGATCGGGCTATTACCTGCATTACGTATGGCTACTTTCCCTGACCGTATTTACCAGGGCACGCGCGGCTAAACGGCCACTGCTAACTGCTCCCTCCATACTATCATAAAACTTCTGCATGGTGTAGCCACCCGCCAGGAAGAGATTGTCAATGGGCGATTGTTGTGTTGGACGCAGCGCATCGAGTCCTGGCTTCGGCCAATAGACAGATTGCGGAATGCGCACAAGGCTGCTCTTGAGAATTTTCGCTCCAGCTGCAGTCTGGGGGAAGACGCGCTGCATGTCACTCCATACACGATCGATGATTGCCCGGTCGTCCCAGTCAAAGATGCCCCGTGCCGGTGCAACTACAAATTCCATGCGGGAACGCCCGCCAAAGGAGTAGCCGGGCGTGGTATTGCCGAGGTCTGCATAGACAGGAATAACACCATCCGGACAGAACAGGATATTATCGATCCCGGTCACCTGGCGGTCTAGCCAGAGTTGGACAGTCATCACCGGCACCCCTTCAAATTGCGATAGGCGCTGGAAATACTGGTATGTCGCGTGCCATTCAGGAGGAATCAACCTGTTCAACTTATGTACTGGAAGAGCGAGGAGGTAGTAATCGCCACGTACAACCTCGCCACTTTCTAATCGTACGCCGTCTAGCTCCCTTGTTGGCGCGTTGGCTCTGGGCAACAGTTCCCGCACTTTTGCGCCAGTGCGAATTGTGCCTCCCACGTCAGTGATAGCCAGTGCGAGTGGGCCAATCAGTTTTTCCTGGGGCGAGCCATTCAGAAAGCCCATGCGTGAGGCGGAGTCCTCGCGGAGGAAAATGCCCGAAACGTCCAGCACGACTTTGGCGGATAGCTCTTCGGGCGGCAGAAATTTCAATGCCAGAGCCATCGGCAGGAACATTTTTTTCAGCATCTTATGGCTGATGCCGTGTTGAAGATGCCATTCCTCGTATGTAATCTTATCTTGCTTTTGATAATATCGTTCGTTGCCAAAGACGATCGATGGCATAGCACGTGCCAGTGTCAGTGTTTGTGGCAATGTGAAGTATTTTTGCCTGAATACAGCCGGAACGAGATGCAAAGGGCTTGGCAAGTTGGCTGTACGAAAGGCGAAACGCTCGCCTTGGTCTAGGGTATAGGTCAACACATGTTCTTTCCAGAGGATATTTTCGTAAATACCCAGTTCACGCATTAACTTGAATATTTCGTCATAAGCGCCGAAGAAGACATGTAAGCCACTCTCGATCCAGTCACCATCGCTGTCGCGCCAGGAAGATGCTTTGCCACCCAGGATATCGCGTCCTTCAAGTAATTCTACATCAAATCCGCTATCGAGGAGCAACTTTGCTGCTGAGAGTCCTGCTAAACCGCCACCACAAATGACGACTTTTTTTCGTTGGACGTCGTCTGCTTGTGTGATGATGCGAGGGAGTGAACTTGAAATGGTTGTCATTGGTCGAAAACTCCTTGGATGGTGGAGGTGGGAAGCACCACAGCTAGCAGTCGATGCCTCTCATCCGTAACCTGGCAATAGTATCTGGCTACTTCGTTTTTTTATATACTGCCGATTTATTGTGCTGCAAACACTCTTTTCAGCAATACAGACGAGTTGCCTCACCATTTGGGGTACATTTATGATTACTGTTCGCTTTTACCTGGAATATAGCATCCAATGATCAGTAACGGAACATAGCGACACCATATCACAATGTTGCTAAAGAAACTCACGCAAGAGTGTTACTATCTCAGGGACAAGGTGTCGGCGTCCTGAAGGGTCTAGGTGTCGGGCAGAGTTTTGGACTCGGGGTCGGCGATGGCATTGTCGTCGGTGTATCAGTCGTCGTGCCTGTCGCAGGAGGATTTACCGTTGGGGACGCGCCGGTTGGTACTGTTGATGACGCATTAGGTGAGGAGATCACGAGGGTGAAGAAGGCTGCCCGATCGACTGTCACGTTACATGGTGGCACACCTTGGGGACCCTGAAATGCGATGATAACCAGTACCAATTTGTTGAGATCAGCGGATTTATTGGCAGTTGAGACGGGAAAAATGGCCAGCCCGTCGGGAGTTGTATTTGCTGTGACGTTGACGCTGCCCTCGGCCCAGAGAACCGACGCCGTCCCTTGAGCAGGATATACTCCTTCAGGATTGCCATTCACATTATGGACGAATTTTGCATAGACTCCGATAGTAGAGGAATTATTCATGCCAGGTGATGTATTGGTGACCCATGCAGAGCAGGTATATCCAGGTAGTGGTGGTGTCGGCGACCCATCGCTCTGGCCAAGATTGATGGTCACTGTGACTTCTGGTTGCCCTAGATTAGCATTTGTAGCGCCTCCACTACAGGCGACGATCAGTACACAGAGCAAAAAGAGGAGAAGTATCGCTCCGCATTTGAGATAAAGAGAAGGCGAGGTAGTCGCTTTCCATCGTTTCCATATGTGTTGCCGCATATACCTGGAGTCACCTTTATCTAATCTAAATATTTCGGATAGTATAGCACAGGAGCGGTTATAGACGGTATTTTCGGAGGGTTATCTACCATGAAAGTACTATCCCAGCATATTTTTAAAGTAAACGGGAGCGGAAATATATCTTGCGTGTTCACATGAATGAGGCATGGTATCCTCTCGTCGGATACCATGCCTCGTTTATGCAGGTCGTGAAGAAGAACAGTATGTTACTGAACGGTGACGGTCAGGTTCATTCCTGGGTGAACGGTACAGTAAAGGTGAAATGTTCCGGCAGAAGTAAATGGACCAACGGTTCCGCTATCGTTGCCACTGAATGTTTTGTTGACGGTGGGAGCACCATTTTCTGTGGCTGGCTTTTGTGTATTGCCTTGCCAACTGCCGTTAACAATGATATGAGTCGACGCGGCATCGTCAACGAGGTTGAGCATATCGCCCTTGTGGAGAGTAATCGACGTCTGAATGAAAGTGGATCCGCCCATATGGGCGGTGGGAAAGTTAGCGGTATTGGCAGTATCTACTATGGCGCATGCGCCCAGTAGCGTAGCCAGTATGCTAAATAATACCAGTCCGCCTACAATTCTTTTATACATAAGAGTTCCTTTCTACATTATTCCAGCTTGCTGCCTGATTGTTATATTTTCCCTGGTGATCTGGCACAGTTTCCTATGTGTATATACAGGTGTGCCACTTCATATTATAGGACAAATATAGCACTATCGGGGAGACCTTTCTCTCGAGTCATTGCTATAAAGATAGGAGAGGAAAGTTTATTCTGCTGTCACTTTGAGAGGAAGAGGAACGTGTGATTAAGAGGGGAATGTCTTTTCGTGAACAGGTGAGGAAGAAACACCTGATAGCCCATTAAGGCAAGGAGGTAACGAAATGCTGTGGTATTGCGCTTTCACCTGGTACCCACATACGAACCGCCAACAGGTGGCCCAACGAATCCTTCAACAACACGAGGCAGGTGCGCATAGCAATCGCACCATTCGCGGTTGGTACAACCTGGCAGGCGGTGGCTCGGGCTTCTTACTGGTCGAAGTACAGACGCCTCAGGAGTTGACAGCTATGCTTCAACCCTACATGGATCTCATGAGCTGGGATGTGCGAGCCATCTACGCGCTTGATTATGATCAGCAGATTCAACAGATGCGGCAAACCGCCGGCACTTCTGTGTAACCGGGTGAACATGCTAGAAAAGGCGGGTACGAGCTACGTACCCGCCTTTTCTTTGCTGCTTATCAAACGTACATGCCAGGGAACTGGCCGAAAAACAAAATGTCTCAAGCCGCTTCTATTCTGGCTTGGGACATTCATAAACATGTATTGGTAGCGCATACGGGAGTCGAACCCGTGATCTCCGCCTTGAGAGGGCGGCGTCCTTGGCCACTAGACGAATGCGCCTTACTAAGGACTATATCATAACCCCGCTGCTGTTATTTGTCAAGGACGATTTTGGCCTGCTTGCATCCTCTCAAGGGCCGATAGAGCGAGACAAAATATCATATGTCTCGCTCCATCGGCCCTTGCTTGTTTGAGTTCAATTGACGCTTGCATCTACTTTTTGCGTAAATCAATCGAGAGCAGTTCACCTTTGTGATAACACTGGAAGGCTATGCGGGTCCAGCCTTCTGGCCAGGTAGGGCTGGTTGTGTAGCCGTCATCAGTCA
>CATPCK010000571.1 GCA_955652655.1 uncultured Ktedonobacteraceae bacterium
CGTTCGGCAGTGCCATCCGGCCGGATCAGCCAGTGATAGGCGAAGAAGACCATCCGTCCTTGCAGGAAATGGCCGGACCAGATCGGCTGCCCTCGCACCCGGTGACCCAGCACGTTACCGGCCAGGTACTGAAAGGCATACTGCCTGACAAGGCCAATGGCAGAGAGCCTGTCCAGGCTGATCGCCGCATCCTCCTCGCTGTGATGAATTACGACAGTATCAACGGGCTGCCTTGCCGTATCCAGGTCAGGCCCGGTCGCCGCCAGGGGCAGTTCTTTGCGTGCCAGCAGTTCCGCTATCAGCGCGTAGACCTGATTTCTGAAGGCTTTGAGCCCTGGATCATCGTGCACCACTGGGAAAAAGAGGGACGTCAATTCATCTTCCAGGCGGCTATACCAGTCGGGAAAACGCAGGCGAATCTCCCAGTAATCGCGTTGAAAATCCAGCATTCTGTGATACTTCCTTCCTGAAAACCACAGGAGCAGACCTGATACCAATACTATATGATAGCCTACCCAATCACCCTCAAATAAGTCTCTACAATGATGCTGTTCGCCTCCTCTTTTCCCACGAGCTGTTCTAATGCCTCGTGGTGCTGCCCCAGGGCGTTGTACTTTTGCTCGATGGCTTTGTGGGATGCTACAGCGGCATACCCGTGCAATGCCAGCCGCATGGCTTCGCACTCAAGTTCAATCTGCTCACGCAGTCGCGCAATCTCGCTCATAAATCAGTCCCCTCCTTGCCAGCCTGGTATAATAATAAAAACCATTTTATCGGTATCTAATACAACGGTACCTTTATAATAGATACCATTACAACGGGATTGTGTCAAGCGGTCATGTTTAGTATCATTGGAACACTGCTTAGCAAAGGACAGAGAAACATGAGACGCTTGCGCGTAAAAGAAGTCGCACAGGCCAAAGGCTTCACAATGGCCCGGTTAGAGCGTGCCGCCGACATCAATCTCAAAACAATCCAGGCGATCTGGCATGACCCGCGACATAACGCGTCGCTGAATACGCTGGATAAAATAGCCAAGGTTCTCGGCGTTCCCGTGACCGAGTTGATAGAGGATGTGCCGGAGGACGCGCAGCAAGCGCCCAGGAAACCGAAGAAAGTTGCTGAGGATTCCGATAATTACCCCACATGAGAGCGCAGGTAGCGCTATAGCTCAGTCACGCTGATGGCCCCAAACCGCGGCATTCACGAGGTTGCTTGGGCGTTCACCTCGGAGCGCGCTAGCGATTTGCTCACAGACCATGACCCGCATCCGTAACACACTGGCGGTGGTGTAGGAGCCGATGTGGGGCGTGCAGATGGTATTGGGATGCGTGAAAAGAGGATGGTTGGTTATAGGTGGTTCCGGGTCATAGACATCCAGCGCTGCACCGGCCAGGTGGCCCGAGCGTAACGCGTCAAGCAGAGCAGCCTCGTCGATCAATGCCCCACGGGCGGCATTGATGAGATAGCTGCCCCTGGGCATGAGGCTCAGCGTCCCGGCATTCATGATATGACGCGTCTCAGGTGTGGAAGGACAATGGAGGGAGACGACCTGAGCGCGCGGCAGCAATTCCGCCAGGGAGGGGACCAATTCTACTCCTGGCATGCTGGCTCGCTCAGGAGTGATGAAGGGGTCAAATGCTATAACCTTCATTCCAAGAACCCGCGCTATAGCCGCGACCCGGCTCCCAATGCGTCCCAGGCCAACGAGTCCCAACACGGCATCAGCTACTTCAAGGCCGGGTGTCAGTTCCGGGAGCGCCGGAAAAGGATGTCCCGTGCGTAAGATGCGATCACCGATCATGACCTGCTTGCAAAGATTGAGCAGCAGTGCGATCGTGTGTTCAGCGGTAGACTCGGTCGGCCCATCGGGCGTATTCACGACCATAATACCGCGCCGGGTTGCCGCGTCCAGGTCGATGCGATCGACTCCAATGCCTGTGCGAGCAACGACACGCAGGCGCGGTCCGATACGATCCATCACTTCGCCTGTAACAAACGTTTCGCCCGCGACAATGATAGCATCAGCCGCCGATGCTTCCGCGTACCAATCGTTGCGTTCGCCTACGCGGCTGACAGAAACGGTAGCCAGTCCCTCAAGTACAGCCATGGCTGCAGGTGGCAGTGCTGTGCCCGTCCATATGTGTGCTTGCGGCATGCTTGACCTATCTTTCTCGTCTCGCCTGTATCTCTATCACTGCCCGCGTGCTATGCGCAAGTTTCGCGTTGCCGCGGAGATCATGCTGCTGATATCGGTGGTCACGCTAATCATCTGGAAGCCCTGGCGTATACGCTCAGCCGCAGCTTCTCCACTGCCACTGAAGATACCAGGGGCGACGTGATGTTTCCGCGCTGCTGCCTTAATACGTTCCAGGGCATCCAGAAATTCGGGTTCCGCCCCATCGCTACTCGGTGTGAGGCCAAGTTGAGCGTGGAGATCGTTCGGCCCGACGAATGCCACATCTATCCCGGGCACCGAGAGAATTTCATCGACATGCTGGAGACCCTGTGCACTCTCAATCTGGACGATTACGATGATTTCATCATTCGCCGTCCGCGCATAACCAGGCCAATCGGTGATGCCAAAACCATACGGGCCGAAAGCTCCGCCGATACTACGAGAGCCTCGCGGAGGATATTTCGCGTGCTCTACGGCGCGTTGCGCCTCTTCACGAGTATTGACCATCGGGACAATGACGCCCCATGCCCCGGCGTCCAGCGCCCACTTGAACCATTCGACGCCATTGGCAGGAATGCGCACCATAGGGGCAGAGGTTCCAGCATCGGCGATGGTCGCAACCATGTCAGCCATGAGAGCGGGATGCTGGGCGCTATGTTCCATGTCTATGGTGAGCCAATCAAAGCCAAGCCGCGCCATTATTCTTGCCTCGGGAACGCTGGGCAGGCTCAACCATGCACCCAGCGCAGGCTCGCCCCGTTCGAGTTTTTCTTTCACCAGGTTATTGCGCATCGCTTCCTCTCCAATATGGCCGTTACGTTACACCATCAGCGTAGCTTCTTCCCGTGGCGCTGCAGCTTCTGCGTACCCTGTCTCAGGAAGGAGTTCCTTCTATTATAGCAGGTTGCGTTCTGGTTTGCCTCGCTTAGCCTCAAGCAGGTGAAACTAAATATACAGCTCTATCGTGACGCTTTTAAGGTCATGTATACTTCAGAAATGTTATGTGATATGCTTATACATTATATCTGTTGTTCTCTCAACTACACTTTCTACTGAGTTCAGCAAGCTGTAACACCCTGTGATATTGCATACTCTACGTAAATACTCTAGGAAGGAGCTATCCATCATGAAAAGATCACCTATGTTAGATCGTTATAAACGCTTTGTGGGGGAAGATTTACTTGAGCGCATTTATCATGCGGCCGAGCCTCTAAGTGGTTTGCGTATACTTCACGTCAATACCACTGCTAAAGGTGGGGGAGTGGCGGAACTCCTGCACGCGCTCATTCCTGTAATGGATGAAATCGGCATTATCAATACCTGGCAAGTGATCCCTTTAGATGATGCCTCTAACCTCTTTACTGCGCATCTCGTCGATCTCCTGCAAGGCCTTGAACATGGGAACATAGCTAAACAAG
>CATPCK010000572.1 GCA_955652655.1 uncultured Ktedonobacteraceae bacterium
CTCATCCACCACCCTCGCCCCTACGGATCGCCCGGCCTCCTGCCTGACTTCCCGACTTAGGGTGATGTGTATTATGGCCGATAAATCGGCTGTGGGCGCGATGAATCGGCCCCTACTGTAGGGCCGGATTAGTTTGTTCATCTGCATCATTGCGCCCCTAAGAGATTGGCGGTCACCGGTACGTACTTCATTGAACTCCTCGGATTACTGGGTCTCGTCTTTCGGGCGCAATAAATTGGGCACTGAGTGCGGCACCTACGGGATCGAATGGCCACCCTTTTTTCTCCATACATCCATAACAGAACTCGCGATGCAGGCGTGCGGTGACAGCTTCATCGTCTAGAGTGTTGTCTCCGGCGGAGTTGATAGCCCTGCCAAGGCCTGCTATGCTCAGATAGCCCAGGCTATCCACGCCGATATAGTCGGCAACCTCCTGCACGCTGCGGCCTGCGGCCACCAGTTCCACTTCCTGTGGAATGTCGATGCCGAAGTGACAGGGATGGCGCAGCGGCGGCGAACTGGAACGAAGATGAATCTCTTTTGCCCCATAATGGCGCAGGGCTGCCACCAGGCGTTTCATGGTATTGCCACGCACGATTGAATCGTCCACAATGACCAGGCGCGCTCCTTCGATCTTTGGTCTGACGAGGTTGAATTTCAGGTCAACCTCCAGCTGGCGCAGGCGTTGATCGGGCTTGATAAAAGTGCGATCGCTATAGCGGTTCTTGATAATCGCCTGGCTATAGGCGATACCCGAAGCCTCAGCGTAACCGAGCGCAGCAGGAATCGAGGAGTCTGGCACTGGTACGACCAGATCAGCCTCGATGGGATGCTCTCTTGCCAATTCACGTCCAAGCGCCTCGCGCACGGAGTAGACAAACCTGCCATTCAATCTGCTGGTGGCGTCGGAAAAGTAAATATACTCGAAGACACAGAGCGCCTGGCGCGGCATGCGTACCAGCATCTCCGAATGCACCCCCTGCTCATCGATAGTGATGAGTTCTCCCGGCTCAACTTTGCGAATGAAGCTGGCTCCAAGACGGTCCAGGGCGCACGACTCAGAGGCGACGATCCAGCTTTCACCGATGCGCCCCAGGCAGAGGGGCCGCATGCCCCAGGGGTCACGCATGGCAAATAGCTTACCTTCCGCCAGGATCACAAGGCTATAGGCTCCTCGCAGTTGGGGAATGATGGAGATCATGCGCTCGCGCAGGCTGGGTCCGCCAGCGTGTAGGAGTAACAAGGCGATTGCTTCACTATCGGTCGTAGAGTTCAAGAGTTCCTGGGGCAGCTGCGCACGCAGAGCCGGGCCGTTGACCAGGTTACCGTTGTGCGCGACCGCGATGGCTTCATAATGATTGGGTTCTGTGCCCACTACGAACGGGCCCGCATTCTCAACGCAACTTGAACCTGTCGTAGAGTAGCGCACATGACCTATACCGCAGTGGGTTTCAGGCAGCCCTGTTCCTGTATCGGAGAAGATCTCGCGCACCTTGCCCATACCTATACGAGAAACGATCTTGCCATCACTGCTATAGACCGCCATTCCCGCGCTTTCCTGTCCACGGTGTTGCAGAGAGGTGAGTGCCAGCGTAAGATAGCGTCGGACATCAATGCTCTCGCCGTTCTCTCGCGCAAAAATACCAACTATACCGCATGCATCGTGCAGACGCTCCATGGCATACCTCTCTTTCGTTTCTCTACTTTGTATGCTTTCCTGGCTTCAATTTTCCAGTCAGGTCCGCGACAAGCGCGTAGCGGTCAGCAATCCCCTGCATATCTTGCTCGGTCACTGCCTGCAAATTGCGATAGACCTGCTTATCCAGCATGCGCGTCTTGTCTCCACCGGGCCAGAGTCGCCAACTATCGTTATCTATGACGTCCGCCACCATCAAATCGCCCCTTTTGTCGCGGCCAAATTCAATTTTGAGATCGACCAGCGTCACGTCCACGGTCGCCCAGGCTCTCTCCAGGGCCTCAAAGACGCAGCGCCCCTGCTGCTCCATCCACTCAATCTCCGATGGTGTAGCCAGCCCCATTGTAACGATATCTTCCCGCCAGATCTGCGGATCGTGACGCGCATCGTCCTTTAGAAACGTCTCGACAAGCACCGGCTCGAAGCGCGTACCCTCGCTTACTCCTGGATGCCGCTTCAAGTAAGAGCCCGTGGCGATACGCCGCTGCACCTGTTCAACTGGCAGCATGGTGCAGCGGCGTACCAACAACGTGACATCATCGATCTGCTCGACAAAATGCGTAGCAATGTTCTCATCATTCAGTAAGCGAAAGACATTGGCAGTAGTAATGGTGCTCCAACGCGATTTGCCGGCAAGTTCGTTGCGCCGCGCACCATCACCCGCCGTAATCTGATCTTTGTTGACCATATACGCCTGGCTCTCATCCTGTGGGTGCGCATAGATTACTTTTGTTTTACCTTCGGCCAGCATGGGACCGAAATGTATATGAGGCTGATGCGTCATTGTTCTCTCGTCCTTGTATTGTTAGTAGCCCCCCATCTGGGTGACCACAAGGGTCCTTTCACGGGTAAGTATTGTACGATATCGCCCAGGAAGCGCCTTCGTACCCGTAGGGGCGGGGGCGGATGACGTGTGGGGAGGGGACGCTTGCGTCGCCCTCGTCGCGTTGCCCAGTCGCCTTGTCCCTCCCC
>CATPCK010000573.1 GCA_955652655.1 uncultured Ktedonobacteraceae bacterium
ATGCCAAAGGACCCCGCCATTCATCATGCATGAGATCTTCAACCCTTTCTCCTGGCATTTCCCCCTTGACAAAGAGGCAATTCCCATGTACTATAACAACTACGGATATATCTGTTTTCGATACATCTGCGAACGATATAATTGTATCCCTACCTCCGTGTATAGGAGACTGTATGAAGAAGGCTGAACGTAACCCGGAGACATTGCTTCCTCTGACGCCTGCAGTATTCCACATCCTACTGGCCCTGGCAGATAGTGAGCGGCATGGCTACGGCATTATGCAGGAAATCGCCATGCGCACCAACGGAAGCATGCGCATGGGACCGGGAACACTCTATGGATCGATTAAACGTATGCTGGCCGATGGGTTGATTGAGGCATCCGATGAACGTCCAGATCCTGGGATGGATGATGAGCGGCGTCGCTACTACCGGCTGACCGGCTTCGGCCAGCGTGTCCTGCGAGCCGAGGCGCAACGGCTCGAACAGATCGTGCGTATTGCGCATGCCAAGCGCATCCTGCCTGGTTCTGAAATGATAGGGGGAGCATAATGGAGCCCATCTCTTCAAAGCGGACGATGGCCATCTCAGAACGTCTCTATCGCCTGCTCCTCCTATCCTACCCGGCGGAGTTCCGGCAGATCTATCGCCACGAAATGGCGCAGACCTTTCGTGACTGCTACAGAGAGGCGCTGCAACAGCGCGGGCAGTGGGGAGTTCTGCAATTGTGGGGCTTCATGCTCTACGACCTCATTACTACGGCGCTTGTTGAGCATATCCGGGCATTCGTCACTATGCTTAAACGTTTCTTTGGCAACAATACAAATTTGATAATTACCGCAGAAGGAGGCGCTACCTTGGTCACACAGTTCAATCTCACTGTCGCGCAGCGGACGGATATTGGCCGCAAGCGGCAAGTCAATGAAGATAATATGCTCTCTTTAATCCCGGAAGACCCGCAGGTGATGGCAAAAAAGGGCGCGTTGTTTGTCGTGGCGGATGGTCTGGGGGGACACACAGAAGGAAAAGCCGCAAGCGAGATGGCTGTGAATATAGTGAGGGATGCATATTACCAGGATGAGAGTGAAGATGTTGGCGTTTCCTTGCTACAAGCAATGAAGCAAGCTAATAGCCTGATTTATCATGCCAATACGTCGAAGAATCCGCAGCCAGAAAAAGATAAGTTGATGGGAACGACATGTGTTGCAGCGGCGCTGCGGGATGAAGCAGTCTACGTTGCGAATGTGGGCGATAGCCGCGCATACATTGTGCGCGATGGCCAGGTCAAGCAAGTGACTGAGGATCACTCTGTCGTCGCGGAACAGATACGTGCAGGATTGCTCACGCCAGATCAGGCACGTGGGCATCCGCAAAGTAATATCATCTACCGGTGCCTGGGGGAGAAGCCCGATGTCGAAGTAGACCTGTTTTCCGAGCAGGTGCAGGAAGATGATTTGCTCGTCCTTTGCACCGATGGCCTCTCCAACCTTGTGAGTGATGAAGAGTTGCGAGAGATTGTGCAGCAGTTTGGGCCGGAGGAGAGCGTGTATCACCTGATAGAACGGGCCAACGAGCATGGCGGGCCGGATAACATTACGGCTATTGTTGTGCGAGTATCGCTTGAGCAGAGCAAGGAGCTTCAGAATGTATGACTTATGACGCACCTCTACTAATTTTGACCTGGACAATGTGATATGCTAGAGTCGGCATTCGTTTAAGCGCACAATAAATCAATGTGGAGACCATCCATTTTGTTGGAGCAATAATAATGAGCAATAACCAGGACGCTGACAAACAGCGTCCTCCCTTGCCGGAGCATGTCCAGAAAAACCGTGCTATGTGGGAGGCAAGCAGCGATAGTTACGATGAACGACACGCTGCCGCCCTCTCGGGCATCAACGCCATGACCTGGGGACTCTGGCGCATCCCAGAAGCAGAACTGCATGTGTTTGGTGAGGTGGCTGGCAAGGACATCCTGGAATTTGGCTGTGGCGCTGCTCGCTGGTCAATCGAACTGGCGCGCTGTGGAGCACGCCCTGTTGGTATCGATCTCTCGACCCGGCAGCTCTCACACGCCCGCCGTGTCATGAACGAAGCAGGAGTTGACTTTCCCCTGATCGAGGCCAGTGCTGAAGATGTGCCGCTCCCAGACGCCAGTTTCGATATCGTCTTTTGTGATTGGGGGGCGATGACCTTCTGTGATCCGCAACGAACCGTGCCAGAAGCCGCCCGCCTGCTGCGTCCTGGTGGACTGTTTGCCTTCTCCACCGCGACGCCAATCCAGTTCCTGTGTCTGAACATGGCCACGGACCAGGTCGAGCGCACCCTCGTCAACGACTACTTTGGCATGACGCGGCTGGAGTGGGAAGACGAGGTAGATTTTCAGTTGCCCTATGGCGAGTGGATCCGTCTCTTCCGCCGCAGTGGCTTTATCATAGAGGACCTGATCGAAACGCGACCACCCATTGGTGCCACCACCACGTACCGTACCGAAGCCGAGAATGAGTGGGCAAGGCACTGGCCAATGGAAAATATCTGGAAACTGCGCAAAGAGAGTAGTGAACTGTCAACGTTCCTTTGCTAGGAGATATGTAGTGGCGACCCTTGCGGTCGCCAGGTTCCCACATCCTCACATCTCACCTTTCACTTGAACCTTGACAGAGCGCTGGTCCCCCTTTGACCATCACTTTTTATTACTCTGGATCATCATTCTCAACTGCCTCTTTAACCTTTGGTATCCGTTCAACTCTCTCACTATCGGGCGGAACATCCCGCTCCAGGTAATAGCTTGTGGTCAAGGCGATACCAACGCCAAGGGGAATGAGGCCGGGCAGCAGCCAGGGACCGAGATGGAAGGGTATAGCTGAAAAAAACGGCGGTAAGATATACCCAATGGGGTAGAGGCCAATCGTCAGGGTCAGCCCAACCATTGCGATAATCAGTCCTGCTCGTAGCATGCCCCTGCTCCTGCGGCGCGGGACGCGCAAGCTATCGGGATGCATCCCGGTGCTAATCATCGCCATGTGCTCCCGGTGTTGCAGGTAGCGCAGGAGAACAATAAAGCCAAAAAAGATAGCCAGCGCTACTAACCAGCCTATTAAGACAACCAGTAAACTCGCGGACATTATCATTCCTCAATTTCGATTACCATATGATGACTTGTAACAACAACATCCGGACAGCGTAGGAGCCGATTTATCGTGCTCACCGCCGATTGATCGGCCCTCGGGAGATGGTCCGCTCTCCAGATGAAAAAGGTAAGAAGTATTATATGTATGGTATGATAGTAACTGCAACGAATTTGTTTCATGTCAAGATAATGAAACATTTTCTCCTGTTGCGTTCTCTAATAGAAAGTATGAGTGAGCATTTATTGCAACCAACACAAGGGATAGGGATGTCCATAACTAGCGCAGTTCCCTCCTTTACTGAG
>CATPCK010000574.1 GCA_955652655.1 uncultured Ktedonobacteraceae bacterium
TATGCGCTTGATCGTGCTTGCACTAAAGAGATCGGTGTTATAGTTCAGCACTCCAACAATCTCATCATCGCTTTCCCACAGTGTCATGTCCAGATCAAACAACGCCGGTTCGCTGTCGACTCTCAGGTGAGTCAGTGTTAGTTCAGGAAGATCAACCTGTCCACGAGGAATGTTCTGCAAGGCAAACATCACCTGGAATAGAGGAGAACGGCTCAGGTCACGCTCTGACTGCAACTCCTCCACCAGCTTCTCGAAGGGAAGGTCCTGGTGGGCGTAGGCACCCAATGCTACACTGCGTACCCGCTTTAGCAATTCGCGAAATGTGGGGTTGCCCGACAAGTCGGTGCGCAATGCCAACGTGTTGATGAAGCAGCCGATCAGTCCTTCTAAACTGCTCTCGGTACGCCCTGCAATGGGGATTCCCACCGCGAAGTTGGTCTGGTCAGTGTAACGGAATAACAGGGTCTGGTAGGTCGCCAGCAACGTCATGAACAGCGTCACTCCTTCTCGCCGGCTCAACGCCTTGAGTGCCGTGGTTAGAGGCTCGGTGAGCAGTATTTGTTGATTTGCACCGTGGAATGTCTGTACTGCTGGACGTGGCTTGTCGGTGGGCAACTGGAGCACCGGTAAACCTACCAACTGCTGCTTCCAGTAGGCTAGCTGTGTCTCAAGCACTTCACCTTGCAGCCACTTTTGCTGCCAGAGTACATAATCTACATACTGCACAGGCAATTCTGGCAAAGGTATTCCATCTTTCACGTAAGATGCGTAGAGCGCTGTCAATTCCCTCACGAAGACACTTGTGGACCATCCATCGGAGACAATGTGATGCACGGAGAGCATCAGTATATGCTCCTCAGCGGTCAGTTTCAGTAAGGTGCTTCGCAGCAGCGGACCGCGCGCCAGCTCGAATGGAAGCCGCATTTCCGCGCTGATCAGTCGCAGGACCTCGACATCCCGCTTCGCTTCATGAAGTCCTTGCAGATCCACTATAGTCAACGGCAGCTTGAGGGATGGAGCAATGACTTGTAATGGCTGTCCATCAACCACGGCAAATGTAGTACGTAAGATTTCGTGGCGTCGCACCACCTCGTTGATGCTCTGCTCCACGACTTGTATCTGCAAAGGACCGCTTAAGCGCACAGCGCCGGAAATGTTGTAGACGGGGTTAGCAGGCTCCAGTAGATCGAAAAACCACAGTCGCTGCTGTGTAAAAGAGAGCGGAAGGATTCCTGTTCGTGAGGTAGGTACCAATGGAGACATTGCTAAGCCATGTTCGCTCTTTTGAAATGTTTTGATATGCCTGACCAGTCCGGCAATGGTTGGCGACTCAAAGAGGGTCAGCAGTTGCAGTTCCACCTCGAAGGTATTTCGGATGCGCGAGATCACTTGCGTTGCTAGCAGAGAATGCCCACCCAAAGCAAAGAAATCATCATGAATACCAATCAACTCCACACCTAAGATGTCAGACCAGATATCCGCCAGCATCTCCTCGATAAGATCATGAGGAGCTTCAAAAGGAACCTCTTGTATTGAGCGCGCAGAGCCGGGAACGGGGAGCGCGCGCCGGTCCAGCTTCCCATTAGCCGACAATGCTAGTTCCTCCAGGAACACAAAGGCCGAGGGGACCATGTAGTCCGGCAGCACACCTTTGATAAAGCGCTGCAATTCCTCTTGTGACAGGGGCCAATTTTGTTGAGCAACCACATAGGCAACCAGGCGTTTATCATCTGGGGCATCCTCACGCGCCAGTACCGCACACTCTCGCACTCCTGGATATCCTGCCAACTCCATCTCGATCTCTCCCAGTTCGATGCGAAACCCTCGCAGCTTGACCTGGTGGTCATTACGCCCTATATACTCGAGGATACCGCCTGGTAGGTAGCGCACAAGATCTCCCGTCTTGTACAGCCTGGCTCCTGGTTCCTCGCTGAAAGGATCAGGAATGAACTTCTCTGCTGTCAGTTCAGGCCCATTATAGTAGCCACGTCCGACGCCAACTCCTCCAATGTGCAATTCCCCCGGAATGCCTATGGGCATAGCATTGAGATGAGCGTCCAGCACATAGATCCGAACGTTAGCGATGGGAGAGCCTATGGGAACGATGCGTCGCTGACTCTCAGATTCACATGCCCAGGAAGTTACATCCACCGCCGCTTCTGTTGGACCATACAAATTGCGCAATTCAGTGCTGGGCAACTGTTCGAAGCAGCGCTGCTGCACCTCATATGCGAGGGCTTCCCCGCTGCAAATCACCAGGCGCAAGCCGTTGCACGTTGCCGCCTCGTGCTCCTCCAGGAAGCTGCGCAGCATAGAGGGTACAAAGTGCAACACTGTGATCTGTGCTTCACGAATCAGTTGAACAAGGTAAGCGCCATCGCGATGACCATGCGGACGTGCCACTACTAAGCGGGCTCCTGTGAGTAAGGGCCAGAAAAACTCCCAGACCGAGACATCAAAGCTAAACGGCGTTTTCTGCAACACCCGATCTGTCGCATGTAGCTGGTAGGCGTCTTGCATCCAGAGTAAGCGATTGCAAATAGCTCGATGGCTGTTCATTGCCCCTTTGGGCTTGCCCGTCGAGCCAGATGTATAGATCAAGTAGGCCAGGTGCTCCGGCTTGACCCCGTTTACAGGATTGCTGGTGGATTCCTGGCCAATGCGTGCCCACGCGCTATCTACGGCAACCACCTGAGTAATGTGTCTGGGGAGGCATGTGCGCAGGCGCTCCTGGATCAGGAGCAGCGACATCTGCGCGTCTTGCAGCAGGAAGGCTAATCGCTCCTGGGGATAGCTGGGATCCAGCGGTACGTATGCTCCCCCTGCCTTGAGGATGGCGAGCAGACTAACTACTAGTTCGAGCGAGCGCTCCATGCACACTCCCACCAGCACCTCTAGCCCCACACCTAGAGTTTGCAGGTAGTGCGCCAGTGCATTGGCTCGCTCATTTAATTGCCTGTAGGTAAGTTGCTCCTGCTCGAAGCACACAGCTATTGCTTCGGGAGTGCGCTCCACTTGCGCTTCCACCAACCCGTGCAGGGAGCAATCATGGGGATACGCTCTTTGAGTAGCATTCCACGCCACCATTTGCTGCTGTTCGGCCTCCGTCAAGAACGGCAAGGCAGCGATGTGCTGATCTGGATCAGTGACAACTGCTTCCAGCAGTCGCCGGAAGTGACCCATCATTCGTTCAATTGTACTGGCCTCAAACAGATCGGTGTTGTACTCCAAATAGCCATGGAGCGCATCGGCTGTCTCTTGCAGGCTCAGCAACATGTCAAACTTGGCAGTTCCACACTCCACATCGATAGGGCTAATAGTGAATCCCGGCAGTTCTTGCTTCGCCAGGGGCACATTTTGCATAACAAATAGCACCTGGAAGAGGGCCGAATGACTTAAGTCGCGCGTAGGGAGCAACTCCTCCACAAGTTTCTCAAAGGGGACATCCTGGTGCTCATAGGCGTCCATAGTAACCGCGCGCACGCGTTGCAACAGTTGACGAAAGGTGGGATTGCCTGCCAGGTCTGTGCGCAACACCAGGGTATTGACAAAGCAACCCAGCAAGCTTTCGCATGCGGGATACCCTCGATTCGCAGTCGGTGAGCCTACCAGGATGTCTTCCTGCCCGGTATACCGGAACAATAAGACTTTGAAGACCGCCAGCAATGTCATGAAGAGTGTGACCCCTTCTTGCCGACTAAGTACTCGCAATGCTCGGCCCAACGAACCTGGCAGCAGTAGCGCACGCTTTTGTCCGCGATGAGTCAATAGAGCGCCGCGAGGCCGGTCTGTCGGCAGTTCCAGTACTGGCAGTGCGCCACCCAATTGCCGCTTCCAATACGCCAGCTCTCCAGCAAGCTCTCCTCCCTCTAATCGTTGCCGCTGCCAGCGCGCATAATCCGTGTATTGCAGCGGTAACTCAGGCAAGGGGGAAGGCTGCTTTGCGCTGAAGGCTGCATACAAAGTAGCCAGTTCTCGCGCGAACACTTCCATCGACCAGGCATCAGTGATACTATGATGCATGACGGTGAGCACCACGTGCTCTTCCTCGTCCAGCTTCAGCAAAATCATGCGCCATGGTACCTCTCGCTCCAGGTCAAAGGGATACTGCGCCTGCTGGGTCATGTTACGCTGAAGCACTGCTTCCCGTTCCGCTGCTGGAACATCCCGCAGATCGATCAGTTTGATGGTGAAGCTCTCATGCAAAATGGGGCTAACTATCTGGGTCACTTGCCCGTCAACCAGCGCATAGGTGCCGCGCAGCACCTCGTGCCGGAGCACAATTTCTTGTATCGCCTGCTTCAACGCAACAGTATCAAGTGCACCGATTAATTTGAAGGCCATCGGCTCGTTGTAAACCGCGCTTTCCGGCTCCAACTGCTGTAGGAACCAGAAACGCAGTTGCGCAAACGACAACGCCGCGCCTCCGTGTATAGTAGGGACGACTCCTTGGGCCGTGACCGTCATCCTGGTCCCCTCGCCTACAGGCTCACGCCGTCGTCGCTTTTCCAGGAGCGTCTGCTTCGCGGGTGAGAGCTCAGACCGCCGTTGCAAGAGAGCAGTTTTTGTATCCATGCCTGGTCTTCTTTCACACTAAGAGGTAGCTATCGTTTGTGGAGCGGGGAGAAAGCCACTCTGCACCAGGTTCGCTATATAGGTAGAGATCAACGTACCATCGGCAGGTGGGCAGCTAATGGATGTTCCCGCAAGAGCAGTCACTGCATTCGAACGATCAAAGGCTCTCTTTGGAATCTGGCTCTGTTGTCCATCCTGATCCGTCTTCGAGAACAAGGATGCAAGCGGAGCCAGTACATTATCGGTCGTGCCTTCTGAGAAGCGTTCAAATTCGTCTATCCATGTGTCATAAGCCATCTGTCGTACCGGATAACCAGTTGCATCCACCGCGGCTACCAGTTCGCTGATACTGAGGGTGGTCGGGTTGAACAGGTGAAAAGCCTGTCCCAGCGAGGCTTTGCGCCCGGAGAGCGCTACAATCGCCCGGCTCACGTAGTCCACCGGTGTCAGTTCCAGGCGCTCCCCAGCAGTCAAGGTCGGTACGCCTCCCAGTTGGATACAGCCTTTTAGCATGCGGCACAGCAGATCATCCGTTCGCCAGACTCCTGTCTGACTATGCCCCGTAATGCGCCCCGGTCGATAGACCACCACTGGTAGTCCACGCGAACGCGCCATCGTCACCAGCTTTTCCGCCACCCATTTGCTCTGAGCATAGCCATCAGCCAGGTGGCGGGCATGGTTGTCAATCGATTCCTGTTCTCGAATAGACTTAGCCTGTGCCTGCCCAGTACGTGAGAATACGCTAAGCGTGGAGATGTAGTGCAGCGGCTTGATCCTGCCATGCGTAGCCAGGCGCAAGATTTCCTTTGTGCCCGATACGTTAGCCACCTTCAACTCCGAGTAAGGATACAGAGAATTGACCAACGCCCCGCTGTGATAGATTGCCTCCACTGTCTCGGACAACTCCTCAAACTGTTCGCTTGATAAGCCTATGAAGGGCTGAGTCAGGTCTCCTCTGAGCACAACAATCCGCGAATTATACTCCGGCAGCCACATCTCCGTTGCCTCCAAGGCGCTCTGCACTCGCTGCTGCGCTTGCTCGGCTGTGGAAGCCCGCACCAGGCAATAGATCTGTGCTGTTGTCTGCCGCAACAATTCGATCAACAAGAAACTGCCCAGGAAGCCTGTTACGCCCGTCAGCAAAATGCGAGA
>CATPCK010000575.1 GCA_955652655.1 uncultured Ktedonobacteraceae bacterium
CGTGCAAATCGGCACTGGCTCATCCCCAGCACGGGCGACCACAAGGGTCCCCACTCCACACACCTCCACCCCCGCCCCTACAAATACCGCCACCACTTGTTCTGTTTCCACCTCCTTAGGTTGATGCCTATTGGGCTGGGGCAAGTCCAGCCCCTCCTCTCCACGGGCTTGCCGGGCTGATTCGTCATATAGTTGGGTTGACCCTTGCGGTCAACCTGGAGGCTACCTGTAGCGACGTGCGTTCTTTGACGCAGCCGAAGCGCTGTCAAAAGCTTGATCACCTTTTGCGGAGTGGTTACCCGACCGAATTACTAGACCACTTGTCGGGCTATACATCGCTTCATCGAAGACACTTCCATTATTTGGCTTCGCGACCGCAAAGACCGGGTGAGCCGTTCCACCGGCGATCGAGGTCGATATGTAGTCTCCCACCATGAACCCCTGTGTCGTATTTGCCAGCCACGTCAGCGTCATGGGTCCGGCCAGTTGCGTTTTTGCACTCCATGTGCTCCCACCGTTGGTTGAGGAGACAAACCCCACATCGAGTTTACAGGTCGAGGAAGTGCAGCTGCTTACGGGGTAGTAGTAGTAGGCCAGGCCAAGATGAGCACTGCTTCCCGATGTTGACTTGTCTACAGCCAGTCCAGGGATGAAGTGATCAACCCCGCTGCCAACAGCATCAGCGGGAATTCTAGTCACTGCTGTCCAACTTGTGCCGTTGGTCGAGGTCGTCATGACCAGATCATTGGCCTTACACGCTCTCTCGAAGCGACAGTCTTCCCAGACAACATAGACCTTGCCCGCCCCATCGATTTCGGCTGTGGGCAGAGGGCCTGAGCGAATGTTTCCAGGGTCCGTGAATGACTTGATCGTTGCAACGGTGACCGTGCTATTCCAGCTTGCGCCCCCATTGGTGGAGGTAAAGGCCAGAACATCGGTTTCGTTTGCATTGTCTATGGGCACAACAACGGTACCATTAGGCTGCACCAGCGGTTGTCCACCGATGACCGAGGCAGCATTAGCAGTCGTCTGTGGTGCTGACCAGGTCAATCCGCCATTCGTCGAAGTGCTCATCTGGACCAGGTTGTTGTTCCCAAAGTTATCCCATTCGACGTAGCAATGACCGTAGAAACGGCTCGTTGCAGTATTATCACAGACGATCCAGTCCTTGTCCAGATCTTCCGTGCCACTCGCCGCGTGAACGGTAACAGGGTTGCCCCAGACCGTTCCTCCATTGGTCGAGAGATTGACCAATACCGCAGCCCCTTTGGTACCTTTGAGGGCGAGAGAAGCTGCCAACCAGGTTTTGTGGCGAGCGTCGAAGGCCACCGTGGGGTCACTGATGCGGTCATAGGGACCGGCGGGTGTGGCGAAGACGGTGGTGCCGGGCAGAAACCCGTGGGTCCAGGTTGCCCCACTATTCGTGGAAGTCGCCCAACCGATGTTGGAGCTTCCGCCATCCGTAAAGCGGCCAGATTGGAAGTCCGAAACGATCGTGGCGCCAAACGAGAACGTATCAGGTTCAACTTGTGTTCGATGCTGACTGGTGCTGTTGGTGTACGGATCGCTACTGATTTGCGTGAGGGCTACGTTGGCGAAGGCGAAAATAGTTGACGAGAGGGTGAACAGCAGCGAGAGCGTGAAGGCAGTGATGGCCTGTAAGAACCATCTATGGCGAAAGTAAGATGACACGAAGATTCCTCCTTTGACGCGTGTAGAAAAAGGCAAGAAGATACTAAGATGCTCTAAGCTACAGGAACATTGGCCAGGGGAAACTTTACAAGAAAGGTAACATATAATACTTTCTCTGTCAAGTAGCGCAGCTTAAAAATATCGTGTAGTAGCCGCATACAACGGCATGGAGAGTTTAATAAGCCCCAGGGTTATTTGGCAAGGGAAGCGACAGCATCAAATAGTACCCACAGATGAGATATTTCCCTACATATGTTACAAGATGCCTGCTATAATCTCTCACTCACAGCCAAAAACGGAATACGCGCAATTGACGATGTGCTTCTTCTCTGGTATCATAAAAACGCTAATGTTCTTGTACAACCATTCTCATTATTAAGAGTGCAATTATGCGAAAAAGAGCGAATTGGCGCGAATTGCTCGATTCCATCATTCAGTTACGCTCCGATCGTGAGCGTATCGCTGCTGAGGTGGGTGTCAGCTCTGTGACGCTCACGCGTTGGGCAAGTGGCGATTCGATGCCTCGTTCCCAGAACCTCCGCCTCCTCTTGACGGCGATCCCTCTAGACTCTCGTGAGCAGTTCAAAGCCCTTATTGAGCAAGACATGCCTTCTCTTTCTCTTGAGCAGCCATTGAGTGATAGTTCCAATCATGAAATCCCCTTTTCGTTTATCAACACCGTCATGACCACCCGTGCAACCGGCTCTGCAAGTCACGTTTCCTGGGTCATCATCCACCAGGTCTTGCAGCATGCGCTCTTGCAACTCGATCCACATCACCTGGGCATGAAGATTACGCTGGCCCTCTGTATGCCACCAACAAGCGATGGCAAAATACACAGCCTCCGGGAGGGAGGTGAGCTTGGAACTCCTCCATGGGAAGAAAGTTTTGAAGAACATGCCCTCTTTTTGGGAGCAGAAACCCTCGCCGGGTATTCTGTCATGACCGTTCGCTATCGGCAGGTTCCAGACTTGAGGGCTGACGCCTCTCTTCTTCCTTACTATCGAGCCGAGTATGAAGTGAGCGCAGCCGCTTGCCCAATCCTGTTCCTTGGTCAAATCGCGGGCTGTGTCCTGTTCTCCAGCACGCAGCCCGACTATTTTAGCTTGGAAGAGCGCAGCGTACTTGTTCATGGCTACACGAACCTCATCTCCCTGGCTCTCAGGGAAAAGGACTTCTATCCCCTTGATCTCATCGAGTTGCGTATTGTGCCTCCCCCTGAAAAGCAACAAGACCACCTGATGAACTTTCAGTCGCGGGTTGTGAAACTCATGAGGGCGTTGGCGAGCAACTCGCAGTACTTGTATAGTAGCGCTCAGGCGGAACAGATAGCATGGCAGCAGATCGAAGCAGAGTTACTCAATCTCCCATTTCACACAGCATAGGAAGCAAACAGAAAGGGTATTTCTATGACAACCAAACCAGAGCCTTCAGAAAGCGAAAATAGGTATTTTATCACAGACAGTCATGCGGAACTCGCGCGCCTTGTTGAGCAAGAGCGTGTCATTTCAAAAGCTTCCGGCGGACGCCTCCCTGAGCACACTGACCAGGCTGCATTTGTGGCTCCATTTCAGCGGGCGCTTGACGCGACCTGTGGGCCTGGCGGCTGGGTGCTCGAAATGGCACGAGCCTATCCTCATCTTCAGGTGATGGGCTTCGACATCGACGAGCAAATGATCGAGTATGCCAACACGCAGGCACGTGTGGGCAAACTGGAGAACGCCAGCTTTCAAGTGATGAATGCGCTTGATCCACTCGACTATCCCGATAACTTCTTTGACCTGGTCAATGCTCGTTACTTATCAGTCATCCAAAGACCAGCCTGGCCACGTGTCGTTCAGGAGCTCTATCGTATCACAAAGCCTGGAGGGTTCATCCGTCTTACAGAGATAGAGGACGATAGTGTGACTACCAGTCCGGCGTTCGAAAGGATGATGGTGATCTTTTTACAAGCGTGCCGAATTGGTGACATCGGCTTTTCTCCGACGGGACGTTCGTTGGGTCTCCCGCCAAGATTGCCGTACTTCCTGCGCCAGGCAGGGTGCATCAATATCCAGAAATATGCCCCGATTGTCGATTGGTCAGCGGGAACGGAAGCCCACGCTACTGTCGCTCAAGACCTCAAGATTTTCTTCAGGCTGTTGCAGCCCTTTATGATCGGTGTGGGCGTAGCGACAGAAGAAGAACTGGAACAACTGCATCGAGATATGGAGATAGAACTTCGGGCGGAGGATTTTTGTGCCTTCTGGACGTTCTTCACAGTGTGGGGGCAGAAACCGCGCTGAGCACGAGCCCGGTGTGGAAGTTGTACGAAGACTTCCACACCGGGAGGCGAAGATGAGGATCTTCATTTTGACAAACCGTTATCTTCTTCGTGTTACAAGACGCAGGATCCATATCAGGATAACCGCACCAATGATAGCAACGATGATACTGCCAATGAGACCAAAGTTGGCATCGGGGATAAGCAGGTTAGCGAGCAAACCACCGATGAATGCGCCAACAAGCCCAACAATGATGTCACCGACGATTCCATAGCCCCCGGCACCCATGATCCGGCTCGCCACAAAGCCGGCGATCAAACCAATAATGAGCCAGATGATCAGACCTGTGACACTAAACGTTGCGGCAAGAACAATAGCTGCAGTGGTCATAAACTGTTTCTCCTTCTGACTAACGTCAATAAAAAAATGATCCGGCTAACGCGCTTCACGAGTGAAAGATTTGCCATGCGAGATGGCTGAACCTCGCTATATAGCGCCTGCCATTTAGAACACGCTTGAGGTAGCATAAAGGTGACAAAATTGACGCGTTTTAGGAATATTACCTCGACTGCTCGCTATTTGGGCTATAAGTCCACCGGCAGCTATGTTACGCCTTTGCTCAATGCGCGCTGAGAAATTCCCGTACAAGGCCCATGTATTGTTCGAAGGCCATGCGGCGAATAAAGTGACCGGTATTCTCAAAGTACACAGTTCTTATATGTGGTTGCTCCGTAGATACCTCGCGAACCGCCGGCTGCGCGCCCGGAGCAGGAAAGGCAAAAGCATGTTTCATCATCAGGGCCGGGCAGCTCACCTGCTTCAACAACGCGGCCGGGTCGTCCTGGTACTCGCTGCCCCAGAGCTTAATGCTATACCTTGCCAGCTCGAGATCGAACAGTGCATTAGCTTCGACCATGGGCACGTACTCGTCTTCGGGCCAGAGCGACCCGCCCATTGTTGGAAAGAGTTGTGACAGTGCGGAGACCAGGCGCTCCTCGTGCCCCATCGTCCTGAGCTCTTCAAGCCAGGAGAGCCAGCTTTGAAACCAGGCCTGGTAACCCTCCGAGTTCGCGATTTCCGGGGGTATGGCTCCCTCACTTAATCCTTCATAGATGAAAGAGTGGACAAGTTCCGGGTACGTTGCTGCAAGGCGTAGCACTGTTGCGCCACCCATTGAGAAACCAATAACCCTGGGACGATCCAGCTTAAGTGCGTGTATCACCCCTGCGATATCCTCGACATTCGCCTCAGGCGGGTAGCCTCCCTTGGCGATGCCATCCGAATGACCATGTCCCCTGGCATCAACCATGATGATATCGTAGTCCTGTTCGAGTTCTTTAGCGGTACGCAGCCACGTCAGCCCATAATCGTTGAAGCCATGCAGGAGCAGCAACACAGGCTTATCGCCTCCTGTACGATAGTAATGAAGGCGTATGCCATTCGCTAAAACATCACCCTCGCTCCAATGTGCTGGAATAAGCTCCTCAATGTGGCGATAGTTTTTCACAACAGCCTGCGCTTCTGCATATACATGTCCTCGCTGGTTATCTATCATAGATGAAATCCCTTCTGCGTATACAAGTACTTCGCATCTGACCTGCTCTTTTTCGTCCATCCATCAACATTAACCAGTATAAAGTATGACGTAACGTCATACGCAAGCCACATTGCCATAAAATCACCAGAAAACACTATTGCGAACCCCGGCTTTAGTCGGCAATGTTGTATACTATAAAATGATGTCAGCCATCTGAAAAAAAGCAAGTTGATGTGGCAGTATGGCACCCGCGGGTGCCACACTGCCACATCAACTTGCTTAATCTAAAAAAGGATACCCAATGCTACGCAACCGCACACTGATAGCCATCTCCCTCTCAGTCGGCGCCGCCTACATTGGCATCGGCATGGTAGGGCCCGTACGCGTACTCTTCGCGCAATCTCACGGAGCATCGTTGGCCATCATCGGCGCAATGGCATCAGCATACCTCGTATCCAACTTCATTTTCCAGTATCCCTCCGGCTGGCTGGCCGACCGCTGGGGACGCAAACAGGTCATGATCCTGGGACTGTTCATCCAGGCTATACTCTCGCTGCTCTACCTGCTCATTGCCGACCCCATCCTCTTCGTAGTCCTGCGCTTCGTTGAAGGATTTGCAGCCGCTGCCCTCCTGCCCTCGGCGCGAGCAATGATCATCGATACCGTGCCATCGGAAAAACAGGGCGAAGCCTACGGCATCTTCTCGGCCTTCTTTAATGCTGGCTTTCTGATAGGCCCTGGCCTTGGAGGCCTCTTAGCCACCACTGGCTACGCCAGTGCCTTCATTGGTGCCGCGCTCTTTCGCATCGTCGCCATCGTCATCGTTATTGCCCTGATACCTGCGGTGCGCAAAGAGTCTATCACCACTAAAATCGGGGGAGCAGGTTCAGCTATACCCTACCGCGCGCTTTTCGCCATCCCGCTGCTGGGCGCTTACATCCTCGCCTTTGGCGACTATCTCTACCTTGGTTTTGATCTCACCCTCATGCCTCTCTGGATGCACGATCACCTGGGAGCTTCAGTTGCCATTATCGGCCTTGCCTACATGGCCTGGGCTATACCCAATATCATCCTCTCGCCAGTCGGTGGACGCCTGGCAGATCGCTATCGTCGTTCATTGATGATAGCCATCTTTGGCCTCGCTCAAGTCCCACTCTATATCCTCTATGGGGCGACCACCATGGCAAGTCTCGTCGTCGCCCTCTTCGCCTTGCATGGCCTCTTCTACGCCTTTATCCAGCCCGCCGTCGATGCCCATGTTGCCACCTCATCGCGCAGCAATATGCGCGCCAGGGTGCAGGGAATGTACTCCACCGTCGGCCTCCTGGGAGCTTTTTTTGGCGCCAACGTCTTCAGCCCCCTCTACGCCATAAACTACCGTCTTCCCCTCTTCACCATGGGAACCATCTTCGGCCTCTGCGTCATCCTCGGCAGCATCCTCGTCCGCATCTCCGAATCCCGCGCCAAATTAGCCGAGCCCCTTAACA
>CATPCK010000576.1 GCA_955652655.1 uncultured Ktedonobacteraceae bacterium
CTAGGTACAGGCAGCGCATATTTTGCGCCATCGGCTTCGGTCCTGCAGATGGTTGATTCTATATTGCTTGACAAGAAAATGATTATGCCATGTGCAGTCTATTTGCAAGGGGAATATGGCATCCGAGATCTCTTTGTTGGTGTACCGGTTAAGCTTGGAGCACAGGGTATGGAGGAGGTCATCGAGGTGGAATTGGATGAAGGCGAGCGCGCTCAATTGCAGAAGTCAGCTGACGCTGTAAAAGAACTCATCGAGGTGATGGGAATATAACACAAATAGAAGGAGAGGATAACCGGTCAGGGATGGTTATCCTCTCCTTCTATGTCTCCCTTACCCATACCCGCAATAACAATAATATACTCTCCGCGCGGTTTTGATTGTGTGATCGCTTCCAGGAGCGAGGAAAGCGTTCCGCGTTGCACTTTTTCAAACATCTTTGTCAGGTCATTAGCGATAGCAGCTTCCCGGTCACCTAAAGTCTGTAGAGCATCGCGCAGGAATCCTTCGAGTCGATAGGGACTTTCATAAAAGATGAGTGAGTGAGGTGATGCTTTATCAATGGCTATAAATTTGCACCTTCCCACCGATTTGCGGGGAGCAAAGCCGCGAAACGTAAAGCTGTGAACAGGGAGACCGGAGAGGACTAAAGCCATCACAAAGGCTGTTGGTCCTGGAATCATCGTCACATCGACCTGGGAGTTGATCGCTCTCCGCACAAGTGTAAAGCCCGGGTCAGAGATACCTGGCGTCCCGGCATTTGTCACCACAGCAACCGACTTTCCCTGTTTTAGCAAGGCTTCAATACGCTCACCGGCGCGCTGTTCGTTATGCTCATGAAAAGCGATTTGTGGTTTGTCAATCGCAAAGTGCTTGAGCAGTAAGCCCGTTTTGCGCGTATCTTCACTGGCGATAACGTCAACTTCCCGCAATGTCTCGAGGGCGCGCAGCGTGATATCATTGAGATTCCCTATCGGGGTGGCAACCAGATACAACATTGCGTCATTGTTCCTTTTCTAGCCGGTCTCTCTTGTCTTTGTGCATCTTCTCTAGTTTAGAGAGCACATCGAGGCGTTTCACCTTGAGGGTATGTGTGCGGGGGAAGTCTTCGTCTGGCCAGATAGTAAAACCTCGTATCTGTTGATGGGAGGCGAGCTGCTTGTTGGCCTGCTGAATGACTGTTTTTGCTTTGCTCGTGTCTTCCATAAGAAGTACAGCGTGTACTTCTGGTCCCTGGCCTTGATGTATGAGACCAAAAACTGCCGCGTCTTTGACCAGGGGGTTTGCCTGTAGGACGTTTTCTATATCTTCTGGATAGACATTGAGGCCATTCGCCAGTACGATGAGATTTTTCTTGCGCCCCTTCAGGTAGAGGTTATTTTTTTCATCAATAAATCCAAGATCTCCCGTGTAATACCATCCGTCTTTAAAGGAAGCAGCCGTAGCTTCTGGATTCTTCCAATAGCCTGATGCCACATTTGGGCCATGAACCAGTATCTCGCCGTCTTCAGGGATGCGTACCTCTACTCCTTTAAGGGGTTTGCCAACCGAATCCAGCGTATGATCGTGGTAAGGAGTCGCGGAAATGATGGGAGAGCATTCTGTTGTACCATATCCCTGCATGACGCGGAAGCCCATGTTTTCCCAGCGCTGGGCGAGTGTGGGAGGTAAGTATGCACCGCCGCTGACGAAAAAACGGAAGTGGCCTCCAAAGCGTTTATGCACCGTTCCAAAGAGGAAGCGACGCCAGCCAAATGGCAGCCTTGCCGCGATGCTGAGAAGTTGTTCGAACTGTTTCTCTCTCTTCTGTCGCCTTACCTCTCTTTCAATGCCGTTGAGAAAGAGTTGAAGAGCCTGTGGAACCAGGACGCTGCAGGTTATCTGTTGTGAAGAGAGCAGCCTGAGGAGTGTATCAGGTACGAGCGAACGGGCATAGACGATACTTGCACCACAGTAAATGAGAGCGATCTCAACAGTGAGTTCAAACATATGACTAAGCGGCAGGATGGAGAGCGCGCGATCCTCAGCGGTCATATTGATAAAAGTTGCCGCTGAGGTTGCATTGCTCGCTATATTGCCATGACTTAGCATGACACCTTTGGGTTGGCCAGTAGTGCCCGAGGTAAAGACAACTTCGGCGAGATCATTTTCATGCACCTCCGGCAGTTTTGCCGCGTCCATTGTTGCCTGGGGCAGGGCATCCAGATCAACCAGGGGAAGGGAGGTCTGCTTCAGACCTGCAAACTGTTTCTGTGTGGAAATCAGGAGTTTAGTATCTGTCATCTCAGCAACGCGCAGTAGAAAGTCTTCCTTTGAATTGACGTCCAGGGGAACAATGACCGCACCTACCATGAGTGCTCCCAGGTAAGCAATCAGCCAGTCAGACCTGCTGGGTGACCAGATAAGGAGGCAATCGCCTTTCTCTATGTTGAGATGCTGGAGGTAGCCGGCAAAGCCCTGTACCCGCTCGAGCACTGCACGATAGGTGAGGGTGGACATTTGTTCCCCCTCGACAGGTTCGATGAGTGCAATGCGTTTGCCGAATCGTTCGCAGGCAGTAGAGAACAATGCGTTGATAGTGAGCATATGCTTTCCTCCCATGACAAATGATCGAGTTTTGAAGGTGATCAAAAATAAATAATACCGATGGATGATGCTCAGTATAGAGGAATTAGCAAATTATTACTAGTGTAAAGAAAGATGTAGGCAATTATTTCTTGTGGTGTTATAACACCACAAGAAACCAGGTGGCGGCCACGTTGGCATAAATACCCGCGCAAGAGGTTTATCTAGAAAGCCAAAGCTCATGGAGGAGGGTGTCAAGCAGAAGAGACATAATTAATTGAATTCTGGCACGTTTTACATGTAAAACGTGCCATTAAAAAAATAATACTTTTATTGCTTATTTTGTAGTACTTCTAGC
>CATPCK010000577.1 GCA_955652655.1 uncultured Ktedonobacteraceae bacterium
AGCAGGAGACGTCCGCTTTGTACTCGTGGACAGAGCTGTCCCTGATGGCGGAAGAGCAGTTCATGCCTCTCGCGCTTGACCAGGCTTTTACTTTGAAGAGGTCATATAACTAAGGTACATGGCCAAGTCACATGGATATGTACAAAGGGTGTGCCATCATGGCAGCCCCTTTGAAGAGGTGTGTTATGAGCGATGAGCAAGAGCAGGATTCATCTCCACTCGTGCCGATTGAACAGCAAACCATCATCTTCTACGGGAAGCCTCTCGTAGTCGTCCGTTTGCCTGATGGTCGTCCTGGCATTGTCCTGCGCCATTTCTGCGACAACCTTCAATTGGAGCCGACTAGCCAGGTGAGGCGCATCAAACGAACGGAGGCGATTGCCGATGATCTGGTGTATTCTCAGATCCAAACCGACGGCGGGCCACAAATCATGCCGACGTTGGTGCTGCGAGCCGCTCCATTCTGGCTTGCTGGCATTGATCCCAAACGAGTGCGCGAAGAGATCCGCCCGGAAATTTTGCGCTATCAACGAGAAGTCGTGGATGTCCTGTACGCCTGGGCGCAATCCCCCAAAGTGACAGACCCACCGGCTACTCTCGTTCCTGCCGAGCAGATCATCAAACCTGTTCCACCGGCTGATGATGCTGGCCTGGAGGTATGGCGTGAGTATCACCGACAGATGGTGGCATGGATCGACTGGCAGCATGATATCGAAACCTGGCGGGGAAGTGTCGAATCTCGCCTAGAGGGCCTGGAGGAAGTCACCAACCTGATTCCTGAAATTCTGGAGCGCCTGGGGCCATCAACACTGACACCGGAGCACCAGCGCGCGGTACAACAATATGTCCAACACGTGCATGAACTGAGTGGGAAACCATACGGGACGGTGTATGAGAGCCTGAAGGCGGCATTTGGAGTTGCCAGGTACGCTGATATACCTGAGCAGGACTGGCCGCGGGTAGTACAGTGGTTCAGGATGCAAGTTGAACCGTGGCGAAAAACGTGATAGCTCATCAAATGACGCGGAGGGGCGTGGGCCGAGAAGGGGTGAGAGCCCCTTCACCGTCTCTTTCTCTCCTGAGAAAATGTTGTTATACTCACTGATAGAAAGATAGTATTACAAGAAAACCGAGCGACGATACCGCTCTCTCTGTAGGAGCCAATCGTTGGAAGAGAATGTCCCTCTGGTGACCCGCGAACAGTACATAGAGATGCTCGTTGAGGCCTCCTGTTGGGAGGCTTCCGAGATGGAATCTGGCTTCCTGTCCTGGTGCGAAGGACATGTCCCCACCTGGCGGAAGCTTGGGTATGACGAAATCTGGATTCGCCAACGCATTGAAACGGCGCAGATCACGCGAGGTCTCCACCGCGAGCTGAAGCAAAAGGGTCTGACGATACTGGAGATCCGCGAGGAGCTGCGCAAGGCGTACGCGGATCATCCAGAACTCTTTGATCTGGCAAGAGAACGCGAGCGCATCCACCCCGGCCTGCTACGCTATCGTGGGAATACAGGCGATCTCCGGCAACGCTATACCCTGCGCGTTCTGCTCTATGAAACAGATAAACTCACCTATGAGAAGCTTTGTCGCTGGTGTGGCCTGCCCGTGCCAGACCCTGAGCGCATTTTCCGTGAGCATCCGGATTCTGAACGGGTGGTGCGAGATCTGAGCACCGTCGAAGAATTGGAACTGGCGCTGGCACTGAGCCGGCACGCGCTCCACCTGTTGGATGCCCCGGAAAGCCTGACCAAGGACCAACTCGCTTCGCTTATGGAAGCCCACGGCAAGCAACTCCGTGCAACCTTTATTGCCAGGTATGGATATCCGCCGGAAGACTCGACGACACCCTATGTCCCCGTCACGATTGAAGGTCCCCAGGATCATGATGTTTACTACGCCAAAGAATACCCGTAACCGCCACAGCTGAAGGGATTGCTAGACCCGGGGGTGAATAAGCTCACTCGCACTTGCCAAATTCAAAGAAACACAAACTATTGTGCAGTTTTCCTACGGTCCATCTTTTTCCGGTTTTCCCCGCCTGCTTGCCATGATTGTGCAGCATGCAGGATAGGCGTACTGTCCCGTTGGGCTCTACTCAAGATAGCTTTTCCGCCTTCTTCCCAGGTAACTCCGTCTTTTGTCCAGGTGTGTCTCATCACAACCCTTGCAACATACTGCCTCTTCGGGTCGCATTGAGAGCATTCGGCACTTCCACTTTTACCCGGCCTTGTTCAGAATAGATGAGGGAGACCACTACCGCCGTAAAGGAGGAACAGCGCCCATGCTCTCTCGCGAAACCGACGCCGACCACTACACTCACCCCCGGCTCGACTACCACGCCACGGTGCGTGAGTTGCCGAGCAACGAGCGCCCCCGCGAACGCCTGCAGCACTACGGCCCCCAGGCGCTCTCGCTGGCCGAACTCCTCGCGATCATTTTGCGCACGGGCACCCGCAGCGACAACGCCCTGGAGATGGCCAACAAGCTGCTCTCGAAGTAC
>CATPCK010000578.1 GCA_955652655.1 uncultured Ktedonobacteraceae bacterium
AGTTTTCGGCGAGGCACAGCGCCTGGTACGCTGGCACTACCAGTGGATTGTCGTCAACGAGTTCCTTCCGCTCTCTGTAGGTGATGATCTCATGAGCGATCTGCTGGCCAATGGTTTGAAGTTCTATGCCTTTGTTGAACAGCCCTATATACCGGTGGAGTTCGCCGATGCAGCGTATCGCTTTGGGCACAGCCAGGTCAGGTCAATCTATATGCTCAATAGCGGCGGTGCAAAAGGGCAGGTCTTCCCAGATTGTGCCGGCACTTGCCCGGTACCACATGACCGGGTTATAGACTGGACGTATTTTTTCAGCGTAGATCAACGGAGACCGCCACAGGCGAGCAAGCGCATCGATACCATTCTTGCTCACGCGCTCATTGATTTGCCCAGGTCGGTGGTGGGGGAGACGGAGACAGCTCAAGAACATTCGCTGGCCTATCGCGACCTGGTGAGGGGAGAGGCACTCGATCTGCCCTCTGGCGAGGCTATCGCAAGGGAGATGGGCGTCGAGCCGCTCTCTGCCAGCGAGGTTGGTCTGTATAACCTTGGCTGGAAAAGCGAAACGCCGCTCTGGTTTTATATTCTGAAGGAGGCCGAGGTGTGCAACAGGGGCGAGTGGTTGGGCGAGGTTGGTGGACGCATTGTGGCCGAAGTCCTGCTCGGACTGATCGATGGCGATCCCTCATCTTATCGCAGCGCCGAGACGGAGTGGAAGCCTGTACTGCCGGGGGCGCAGGCGGGACACTTCACAATGGCCGACCTGTTTCGTTTTGCAGGGGCAGTCTAACGATGCAGGTGAACGAAGCTTTTCCCTTCGATCAGACACGACTGCAAACAGACGTTATGCCGGGAGAAGACGATGCATTGGCTGGGCAGTGCCTTCTCGTGCTTGGGGCGGGGCCGAAGGCGATAGCTCTTGCCGCCAAACGCTACGTGCTGGCGAAACTAGGCTATAAGGTGCCGCGCCTGGTGATCGTCGATTCCAAGGGCGTCGTCGCGTACTGGTCGGGTCACTCTGGCTTTACAGATGGAAGGCAATTGCTCGGGACGCGACCTGAGAAGGACGTGGGCTATCCGTACGCCTCGACAAGCTGGGGCGATGATGACGAGAACCAGGAAATTGCCGGCGAGATGTTTTTGCTCTCCTGGCACAGTTACCTTGTTCACATGGGCAAATACCTGGACTGGGTCGACCGTGGCCGGACCAGGCCTACCCATAGAGAGTGGTCCTGCTACCTGCAGTGGGTGGCGACCAGGATAGAGTTCGATGTCGTCATGGCCGAAGTGCGTACGATCGTACCGAGTGAAGATGGTAAGCGCTGGCAGCTTGTTTGCAGGTCAACGGTAGATGATGCGGCTTTGACGGTAGAGGGTGATGGATTAGTCATCACTGGCCCGGGAACGCCCATTACTATCGAGGGACAGCCAGCGAGCCATCCTCGTGTGTTGGACGGTGGAAGCTTCTGGCTGCATGTCGAGGAGTTTGCGCGGCTACGAGTAACGGAGAGTGCTCCGCTGCATATTGGCGTGGTCGGCACGGGAGAAACGGCCGCCGCGATTGTGATTGCCCTGCTCTCCGAGTGCAAGGAGAAGGCTTTTATCGAGGTGATCAGTCCAAACGGGGTGCTTTACTCGCGTGATGAAGGGTTCGAGGAGAACCGGCTGTTTTCGGATCCCGATGCCAGGCTGGCTCGCCTGCGTGGGGGTCATAAGCACGAGTTGAGCTGGTTGAGGATGAACGAGAGAGATAGGCGCGAGTTTTTGCGGCGTACGGATCGGGGAGTCTTCTCTGTGCACGCGATGGAGGAGGTGAATCGCGCCGAGAATGTGCGTTCGGTGATGGGAACGGCAAGACGTATGCAGGTTACAGAGGATTGTGTATTTGTCGATATAGAATATGACGGCGAGGTGGAACGAGATACATACGATTATGTGATTGTCGCTGTTGGCTTCAATGCTCTCTGGTTCACCAAACTGCTGGATGAGCGGGCATATGAGCAACTGACCGGGGCAACAGGCTCATTCGATAGGGCGACGACCGAGCGTACAATTGGCGAGGACCTGTCTATTCGCGGCTTCGAGCCGCGGCTGCACCTGCCGATGCTGTCGGGTGTCGCGCAGGGGCCGGGATTTCCGAACTTGAGTTGTTTGGGGCTGCTTTCGGATCGCATTCTGGCTTCGTATGCAGCGAGAGGGTAAAGCGCGAAAAGGAATGACATACCATCTCCATAGTTGCTACGGTAGCACCAGGAAGAAGCTCTACGGCGTGCTCGGCTTCTTCGTTGTTTAACATTTCGCCAGGGCTCTCCTAGCGCTCAATGAGGGGGCGCTGTGCTTCCTGCTGATGGTGCGCCACCAGTCGATGAAAATCTCCACTATGACTGGAGGGGTCGGTGTGGATAATGGCTTCGGAGAGACCCTTGACCTCGTGAAACAGGCGATGGCGAACCTCTTCAGCGATGGTGTGGGCCTCAGCAATCGTTATTTCTGGATTGACCTCGATGTTCAGAGTGACGTGGAGGGTATGCCCAACCCAGCGTGCGTGCGGGTCAGTAACCGCTTCAACGCCGGGGACCTCGCTGGCTATAGTGAGAATCGAGGGAATAAGACGCGGGTCAACGGCATCGAGGAGGCGTTGCAAGACGCTGCGCGTAGTCGAGTAGACCACGGTGAGAATGACCACGGTGATAACCAGGCCGGCTATCGGGTCGGCAAGGGGAAAACCAAGGGCAACGCCGATCAGTCCAATGAATGCCGCCAGCGATGTGAGTCCATCGATGCGGGAGTGTTGTCCATCGGCGATAAGCGGAATGCTATTGATGCGCTTCCCCACCGATATTTTGTACTGTGCGAGTATCTCGTTGCCTGCCACTCCGATCAAGGCCGCCGCCATACTCAGGTAAAGTTGTGTCGGGACCGAACCAGTGGTGAGCTTTAGAATAGACTCGACCGCGCCAGCGACCGCGCTGGCGATAATCACCAGTACAATGAAGATACCGGCCAGATCCTCCGCGCGATAGTAGCCATAGGTGTAGCGGTGGTTGGCGGCACGGTTGGAGAGTACGAAGGCTATCCAGAGGGCGACCGTCGTCAACACATCACCCAGGTTATGGAGGGCATCGGCGAAAAGGCCCGCGCTGCCGCCAATTGCCGCGATAGCAAACTGGATCGCCGCCACGAGAAACATCCCAGCCGTTGAGATCTGCACGGCGCGCAGTCCTAATTTGTTGCCGTACAGGTCGGCGTCGACGCGGCCATGTTCGTGGCCGTACCCCCCATGCCCCCCGTGACCATGTCCATCATGATCATGATCGTGTTCATCGTGGTCGTGCTCATGTCCCTCATGTTCATCGTGATCATGTTGGTGTTCATCATGATCGTGGTGATGCTCGCTCTCAGGTTCCCGCATCGTTTCCCTCCTGGCTTGTAGTGTGTGAGCTTATGAAGGA
>CATPCK010000579.1 GCA_955652655.1 uncultured Ktedonobacteraceae bacterium
CTGCCAATGGGTTCCATGACAGAGCCACAGCCGCTCAAGCGGTCCCCCGAACTCCATTCATCGACATGACGCGATGAGAGACAGAATGGACAATGGTTTCGATGATGCCCCCCACAGGGGAGCGAGCCGATAAAACGTCGACAGCGTTTACACTTGAACGCATCTTTTAATGTCTGTCGATAGTGATGCTTTCCGCGAAAGCGAGTGTGTGTTGAATGTTCATCGTAAAGGTGGTCTTCTTCAGCCAAACGCGGATTCTTCTTGTGCAGTTTGTGCAGTGTTCGCACTGGTGATCCTCTTCTTTATCTTCACTGTGTGGAAATCTTTTCGTAGAATCGAGGAGGCTCCGGTGGCAATATCAGCCAGTCGGAGGCCAAACACAAGATCAAGAGGCAGTGTCAAACATTTCGTATCTGTACTCATGAAAGGGCTCTTTCTTTCTATCATCTCAAGAAGGCACTATGGCGCATCGCGATGATTCCTGCTGCTTGCGGACATAGCGCAATACAATCGGGTCCCCGACGGAGGGGAAAACTATGATGTTTTGCAGAATCAAAGAGTAGGGTGGAACTGGTCTGGTGGAGGGGAAAGTGAAGATAGCATCTTCAGGGCGTGTAATGCCTTACCCTGGAAACTACTCGTGGGTATGCGTTTCTCTTACAGGCGTGGATATGCCGTGTAGGAGATGGTTATTAGACAGGTTATGCTGTTAGTTGAGTTATCAGAACGTACTTAACGATCTAATCTCTGAACAGCCTATGAACGAGTAGTGCACCAGCAGTTCGCTACCAGGATGACAGAGAGGACTTGCATCAAAAACCCTTTCATTGTTGTGTATTGACTGTGATAGAGTGTACCCTTGTGATTATAAAAAGTCAAGGATTGTACAGCCCCTAAAAAATCTTCGAGCTAGTCATGGTTATCTCTCTTATTCATCTCGTCCGGTATCAGGCGCTGCATCGATTCGGAGGATCGTGGAGACGACTCCCCTTGCGTACTGCTCACGGAGTTCCTGCCCGTGCGCAGCGTAGAGGGCTTTACAGTAGGTACCATCCTGCTCAACGATTCTCACTTCAAGTCGCTCTGCTTCAAGAAGTTCGACATATGTCGTCGCTCCTGCTTCATGGCGGGTAAATGGCACCTCTCGTGCGGCAGCGTTCCGGTATGTATTTTCGCCCGTAACTCTCACTGACAGGTACGTGGATGTCATTGGATACGTAATACTGCACGCAATTTCATAGAGGTAGGAGGCGGATTCTCGTCCTCGTTCCCGCAGGACGCATTCATAAGAGAGATGGACGCTTGGGACACCAGTTGGGTCCTTCGAGAGGGAGATGTTGTGTGTTGTTGAAGACATTGAACTACTCACTTTCTGAACAAATACAATGGGTTCGCCAGGAAAACATCTGCGATTGGAACACTAAGCGTGTAGAAGAGCAATCACTGCAGCATGTGACACTATTGATGAGGCGCTACTGTCCTCTTGCTATTCCTCACCGCTTCGTACTGATACAGCGGAGGTGGTTGGCAAGATGCGCATTGAACGTTGCTCCCTCACCCCATTCGGGATGCTCCGCGTGAAGCGATTGGAACGCGAGTGGGAGAACATGCTGCACAAAGAGCTGCACATTCATGTCCGCCAACCGTTCACGTAACTCTTGTGGATCGGGCGCTTGCCACTCTATTCCACCTTCTATCGCACTACCTGATTCACTTCCCGCTAGAGTGCTATGTAACTGTGTGGACGGACCGCCCGCAACAGATGTGTATCCTAAGGCAGATCGAGTCTCCTCTGATACAGCATCTGATGGTGCACTATTAACCCAGAGATGAACTGTTTGAAAGAGGTCCGCATCGGCAAGCCCAAGTAAATCCACCTGGACTTGCTTGGCAAAGTTGCGGGTTTGACTGTTCATTTTCATAATGACCCCTTTGCAAGAGGAGCAATTGCACGCGCGCGGGCACCCTCTTTTGACTCTATCGTATCAATGGATACATTAATCTTGTATGGGATGGTATGGCATAGCTTTACCAGGGCCAGAGCGTTAAGTCTTTCAGGCTGAGAACTGCTTGCTCATAGCGATTGCTTGCATCAGAGTGTGCTGTTCCCTTGTCTGTCGGCTGATTGGCAAGAGTCTTCAATAGACTCTTTTGCTCTTCTTGCCATCTCTCTTCAGTATATCCCTGTCTTACCGCTCTCAGGATTGTCATTACAAGAGGATATTCCGAAGAACGAAGCTTATCATATCTCATCACCTCTTGTATGCGGGCGGAATAGGCATCCGCACTACCAATCCTACGTGTAGGCGTTTGCTCGTTTGTATCAGAAAATTGCTTACTCATCTGCAAATTCCTTCCGGCATCTGTCTCTTCTTTTCATGCTTGGGGGCCCCGAACCAATCACCATCCACTTTCTTAAACTCTATCGTGATATTGGTTCCGTTTCTTTTCCCTTGCCCGCCTCTCAGCATTGTTTCGATATGTCATATAGCCAAAGGCACAAACAAAGATTACGAGAACGAGTAAAATGAGGATGAACGGTGACATATGTATATTCCTTTTCTGTTGTATCCCTGGCGTACAATGGTTAAAGGCATGCCAGGAGGAGAAGTGCATCACAATGTGGTGCACAGCGTGAGCTACTTACGAGAAGATGACGTATATACACGATGCTGGAGGCTACCAATTGTGTCCAATAGTGGCTTTACCTCATCCCTGTCACGTATTCCAGAATTCATATCAGTTTCGTTCACCGCAAGTTCAACTATAGTATAACATAAAATGCAGGGTATCCGATTGGATACCTTATTAAACCTGATATACTGCATAGCCAGAATGAACCAGAGTGCTTTCTTGTGGGAGTACGGGATATAGTCAAGCAAGAGGGAAACGATGACACGCTATTTTGAGGATTTTCAGGTAGGAGATATCTTTGACCTGGGCAGAACTTCGGCAACGCAAGAGGAAATCATCGCCTTTGCGCGCCAATTTGACCCCCAGCCGATTCACACGGACCCGGAACGCGCAAAAGAGTCGTTCTTTGGCGAACTGATCGCCAGCGGATGGCATACAATCTCGCTTTTCATGCGCCTGATGGTCGATGGACTGATCAACGAGACCATCAGCATGGGATCGCCTGGTGTAGACGAAGTGCGCTGGATACGCCCCGTCCGCTCAAATGAAGTATTGCGTGGTCGCTTCACCGTTCTGGATAGCAAAGTATCTCAAAGCAGGACGAATCTCGGCATCATCCGCTCCAGATGTGAGCTGCTCAATCCCTCTGGCGAGGTAGTCATGAGCTTGCTGGGAACACACTTCATTGGCCGAAGACCAAACTTCTCTACAGAATCCAATGTATAATGAATGAGGAGGAAATTACTCTGTGCTCCACTGTATAGAAGTATCTTTTGGTAAAAAAGCGAACAATACCTAAAAGGATGACCTTGTATGCCTCCGCGCCTCACCGACTGGAGCCTTGCGCTCACCGCCGCCGTCGCTTTCATGACCGGCATGGTCAGCCTGCTGAGTGGCCTCCCGCAAGAGTGGTTCATCTTCATGCTGCATGGTATAGCAGGCTTCTGGCTGCTGCTGCTCTTGTGGGGCAAGCTGCGGCGCGTCTGGCCCCGGCTGATCCATCCCCGGCGTTGGGATCGTCGCACCGTCTACGGGTTACTGGCGCTGCTGCTTGTCACGCTGGCGCTTGGATCAGGCATCTGGTGGGTAGGAGGCGGTGAGTGGTACTTCGCCGGGTTCAATCTGTTGAACTGGCATATTATCCTGGGCTTCGTGGTCACGGCAGCCATCGTGATACACATGTTTGCACGTGCCAAACGGTTGCGCAAACGAGACATAGCCGGAAGGCGACAGATACTGCATCTGGGCGCATTGCTCTTTGGCAGTGCGGCACTCTGGCCAGGGCAGCAACTCACCGAACGAGCCCTGAATCTACCCGGGGCCAGGCGGCGCTTCACTGGTTCACAAGAGTTTGGCAGCTACGCTGGCAACGCCTTCCCTACCTCAAGCTGGGTTGCCGACCAGCCGCGTCCGCTGGATGTGAATACGTGGCGACTCTCGCTTGGTGGTGCCGTCACTACGCCCCGCAACTTCTCCTATGACGAGCTGGTGGCAGCCCATGATGAAGCAGAGGCGACACTTGATTGTACGGGTGGCTTTTACAGCACCCAGCGTTGGAGGGGAATACGTATTGGGCGCCTGCTCGACCAGGCTGTCCTCCATACAAATGCGCGCTACGTCAGTTTCATCTCTGTAACGAGCTACCGTTGGAGTCTGCCATTAGAGGAAGCACGCTCGACGCTGCTGGCGACACATATCGGCGAGGAGCCGCTCTCTCATGAGCATGGTTTTCCTCTCCGCTTAGTTGCTCCAGGTCGTCGCGGCTTTGAATGGGTCAAATGGATTACCCATATCGAGGTGTTGACCGCACCCGACCCTGAACAGGTCCTCAGTATTTTTACGAGTAGTTTCACCGACGCAGGGCGTGGAAACTGAGAACCTGGGCCAGTTCCGCTTTTGTCCAGTCAGCCAATGGATAAAGTCTCGCTAAGAGCTGATACAATTCGATGATAGACAGCGTGTTTTTACATTGCAAATTTCGTCATTATTTCCTGTTGCTTCTCCCTACCAATCAGCATGGCAGGCTTTGCGAAGGTTCTGGTACTCTCAGACGAGGTGCTGTTCAATCGCGTAGCGGGTGGCGGCGCTGCGCGAGGAAACCTGAATCTTCCGGTAGATCGAGGTCAGGTGTGTACTGACCGTGCGCGGACTGATCACCAGGTACACGGCGATCTGCGCGTCCGTCCAGCCCTGAGCGACCAGGCGCAGCACCTCCACCTCGCGGGCGGTCAAATCATCAGGATTGGTCAGAGGAGAGGGGGGTTTGACAGTGGGAGACTGTAGTGGAACAGAGGGAGCAGGTTCAGGTGGAGTAGCTGCGTGTTCCCGTTTCGTCTCTTGCAGGAGGCGAGCATAATGTTCGCGGGCGGTAGCCGTGTCGGGATGCTCTGGTCCCAACACCCTCTCATAGATAGTCAGAGCACGCTGGTAGAGCGGTTCAGCTTGTGCATACTGGCTTTGTGCATGGTAGAGGAGCGCCAGGTGGTTGAGGGTATTGGCTGTGCGGGGGTGCTCCGATCCCAACACCTGCTCACAGATGGCCAGGGCGCGCTGCAAGAACGGTTCGGCTTGTGCATACTGACCCTGGTCCCTGTGGAGGCTTGCCAGGTAGTTGAGAGTACGAGCCGTGTCGGGATGCTCTGGTCCCAACACCTGCTCACAGATGGCCAGGGCGCGCTGGTAGAGCGGTTCGGCCTGTCCATACAGTCCGCGTTCGTACAGGTACCATCCCGCCTGCCTGAGCAGTCGCGCCGCTTCTGGAAAGGTGAAGCCATACTGGTTAATGAGCTCCATGCAGACCTGCACATGCGGCAGACACTGTTCACAACGTGACCAAATTACAGGCTCTCCCGTGACATACTCTTCCGTGGGAAAGGCAGCATGCACCGCCCGCACCGTCCGCTCCGCCCATTGCCGCTGCATTGCTTCGTCCAGGCCATCCTTGAGCACCGCCTGCACCAGTCGGTGGAGGTTGAGTAGTTTCATCTCGAGATCACGCTTCAACAGCGAGTAGCGGCGCAAGACCTGGATCGCCTCGTTCAGCAGGAAGGGATCTGCGACCGCTGGCCCCAGGACGGGTCCTAGCTCCGCAGCTCCTTCGCTCACAATCGCTTCCGGGATGGCGTCCGGGGCGAGAAACGCGCATAGGCGCAACAGGTCGGCGGCGGTAGAGCTCTCCTGCTCGACCTGCTCAAAGGAGAGCGACCAGGTGCTGGCCACCGTGTGTGGATAGTCGACTGAGACGTTACTCTGCCTATTGAGCAGATCGGCCCGACGCCACTGGTATAGCTCCAGGTAGGCCGACAGCCCGCAACCGGTCTCTTCGATGTAGGCTCCCGCCTGGTCGAGCGCTAGCGGCAGCCCATCCATAGCTCTGACAATGGCCTGTGCCTGGACGTGAACCGGGGCATCCACCGTCTCGAGCAATGCATCGGGTGCCAGTAGCTTCGCACGGCGCAGCAGCAACAGCATGCCCTCGTCCAGTTCCATCTGCTCGACCGCAATACTCTTAGCGAGTTTACCGGTGGCCTGCGTGCGGGTCGTCAGCAGGACATGCCCTTCTCCCCCTGTCGGCAGGAAGTCTGCGGCAAGGGCCAGGTCGTCGGCGTTGTCCAGGATGAGCAGCCACGCCGTGTGGCAGGCCAGCCAGCGCTTGACCGCCGCCAGGATGAGACGTTGCTCTGGCGCATCTCGCTCGGGCAACTGGAGCAGACTGGCCAGAGACACGAAGTCGGCGACCAACGTCTCCCGGCTTGCCGCACGCACCCAAAGAACGGTGCGATAGGCGTCACGGAACCGATAGGCATACTCAATGGCGAGCTGGGTTTTACCAATCCCGCCCAGGCCACTGAGCGCATAGGGCTGGGTAAAGGCGGCGGCACACTCCCTCGTGAACTGCTCATGCAGGTGCGTGAGCAGCGTCTCGCGGCCGGTGAAGAACGGGTTGCGACGGAAGGGAACGTTCCATGTGGGTGGAAAGGCCTCACCGTGCGGCGCGACCTCCTGAGGCTGGACCCATTCAGGTACAGACGGCGCGCTCCTCAGCAGCACTGGTCCTGCGTGGCAGGCCTGTTCCAACGCGCTGGCAAAGTCCTGCACCGAGGCAAAGCGCTGCTCAGGCTCTTTGGTCAGCGCCTTGAGCACCACTTCTTCAATAGCCGTTGAGAGGTCGAGTCCCTGTTTCCGTAAGGGCGGAGGAGACATCGAAAGATGCTGCATGGCGATCTCAACCAGGGTACCTCGAAAGGGTGCCCTTCCACAGAGCCACTCGTAGACGACGACCGCCAGTGCGTACTGGTCGCTCGCTGGACAAGGATGACCGTGCAACTGCTCAGGAGCCAGATACAGCGAGGTTCCTGCAACCTGCGCGGCGAGCGCATGGGTGCCGTGGGACTCTGAACGCGGAGCCAGCACCGCCAGACCAAAGTCACTGAGTAGCACCTCCTCGTGCGCACCCAGCAGCATATTCTCCGGCTTGACATCGCGGTGGATCAAGCGCTGGTCATGGGCATGTTGCAAGGCCGAGGCGACCTGTTGAACATAGGAGACGATCGTCTCGAGCTGTAGGCGCGTCCCGGAAGGATGGAGCTTGCGCAACTTGCCACCAGGAGCATACTCCATCACGAGAAAGGGGGTTCCGCCCTCCACGGCGAAATCGAGTACACGCACGATATGGGGATGGGAGAGACGAGCAATGGTGCGTGCCTCGTCACGAAACCGCATGATATCCTCTCTCGTCAGTTGTGTATGCAGGATTTTGATAGCCGCCGGAGTTGAGAGGTGTATGTGTTCCCCCAGGTAGACTTCCGCGAAGCCTCCCCTACCTAAGAGACGCAGCAAGCGATAGTTGCCAAGCTGTTGACCCTCATGTCCGCCACGACCAGCCATATTAGCACCTCCTCTAAGTATGAGGAGCAAGGTGTCACATGAACCAACGGGCGGGTCAGACCAGGGTGAAGATGACACGCCCTGCTGTGAATTACCGCACCTAGTATACGCTATCTCAGGCAGAACCGCAAGGCCAGTAACGGGCGTGTCTGTCCGATGTTCCTCCCTTTATTAGGGCATTCGTAATGGAAGTCGAATCAGGTATTACAAACAGCCCTCTTGTCTTACTGGACGATGTGTCGATTAAGTATCGGGTCCATTATGGTTCACATTTTGAAACTTTTTCCTCTTTGATCTAATCCTATTTACTAGCACTCAATGTATTCACTCACTGACGCATTCGAAATGCGACAGCACAGGAAGGTTTGAGACGAAAGATCGTTCCAGGTGTTGCACTTCTGATGCGAGAGACCGCCAGAACTGTGAAACCCTGATTAACATTCGTAAGCTTGTGTAAGCAATAGGCCAGATCAGAGAGAGGAGAAGTCCTGATGACGACTTTCGACAACGCCGTTCACACTACAATGTCGCTGTTACATGATTTGTTTGGTTCCTATCAACAGCATAATTTTGCGGTGCGGCTGTGGGATGGAACAGTGTGGAAGGTGGAGGAGGGGCAACCAACACGCTTTACGCTTGTTTTGCAGCATCCGGGGGCATTACGCAAGATGTTTTTGCCGCTGAGTGAGTTGACACTTGGTGAGGCATACATTTATAACGATTTTGATATCGAGGGGGATATCGAGTCGGTGTATGCAGTTGCTGACTATTTTCTCAATGGGGGTTGGAGTCAAATGGAGCTGTTGAGCTATGCCGCACGCTTGCTCAGTTTGCCAGAGACGACGCAAGTGGCTGATGGTCCTAGCGCGGCAGAGATACAGGGATTGTTGCATACTGAAAAGACGGACCAGCAGGCGGCAGTGTACCATTATGACCGCTCGAACGACTTCTACAAGCTTTTCCTGGATCGCTCTATGCTCTACACGTGTGCCTATTTTGGTACACCTGAGGATAGCATAGATACTGCTCAGGAGCGCAAGCTTGAGTATCTCTGCCGGAAGTTGCGGCTGCGTCCTGGGGAACGGGTGATGGATATCGGTTGTGGTTGGGGTGGATTTATGATCTATGCGGCGCAACATTATGGGGTAGAGGTGGTGGGGATTAGCCTGAGCCAGGAGCAGACAAAGCTGGCGCGGGAGCGTATCAAGAAGGCGGGGTTAGAGCAGCTTTGCCGAATCGATATTTGTGATTATCGAGAGGCGAAGGATTACGGTAGATATGATAAGCTGGTTTCGGTGGGTATGTTCGAGCAAGTGGGGGAGGCGATGCTGCCCACGTACTTTCAGCAGGCGTGGGAGTTGTTACGTCCTGGAGGTGTTTTCCTTAATCATGCCATTTCGATGCATACGCTGGCACCTGTTGCACCAGAGCCGACGTTTATTCATCGCTATGTGTTTCCTAGCGGGGAGTTGTTTCCTGTGCATATAGTGCTGAGGGCAGCTGAGATGAGTGGCTTTGAGGTGCGGGATGTGGAGAGTTTGCGGGAGCATTATGTGTATACGTTGCGGCATTGGGTGCGTTTGTTGGAGGAGCATGCGGAGGAGATCAGGAGGATTACGGATGAGGTGACGTATCGCATCTGGCGGTTGTATATGTCGTCGTCGATTCATCAGTTTAAGTTGGGGAGGATTGGTATTCATCAGACGTTGTTGGTGAAGCCGGATGGGGGAAGGAGTGGAATGCCGTTGACGAGGGAGGATTGGTATAGCACCCCATTCGGAAAACGGGTTTGATGCGATCAAACAATGCTGTAGTAGGGGAAGCTCATCAAGAGGAAAATAAAGTTGACAATACCCCTCGTAGTGCAAAGCCGCATAGTGCAACTTGCGCTGCGAGGGGGAGAGGACTTGTTATACGTACCAGTCAGCA
>CATPCK010000580.1 GCA_955652655.1 uncultured Ktedonobacteraceae bacterium
AAACATGCCCATCGGTTATAACTCCGTGCTTATCTTTGCGTAGAAGTAGAAAAAGGCAGGAAGTCATACTGGAGAGACCTGAAAAAAACACTAGCTAAAGCTCCACCAGACTGCTACAATATGTTTAACAGAGAGCAAGCAACATCGAGAAGGAAAGACCAAAGTGAACAATAGAAAACGTAGGAGCTGGAGAAAGTTGCTTCCAGACTGGGACATGCCCTCCGATCCTGTGAAAGCCGTATTCTGGTTATTTCATTGGTAATTACAAGTGCTTGTACGTTTTTTCTGGATCCTGATACTTGTGGCAGTCATTTACGAGAGCTTCGTTAACGGCTTCGTTGGAGGCTTTGTCACCTTGCTGGTTGGTTTGAGCGTCTGGTTTGGCATAGCCGTAGTGCTCTTCCTCTTCAACATAGGCACCAACATCTCTCGCACTGTGGCGAATGTAAGCAGGATGCAACAGAGCTTTTCAACTCGCCGCCCCTTCGCCCGATTTTCGGAACCAGATTTCGATGACAGTAAAATAGTTGAAGGCACTGTGACCGATTTAGAAGAGGAGCGCAGAAAACGCAGAAGAGAGTGAATACTTTATTCTTCAACAGGTACTGCATCTCTATTCTTTTCCTCCCATGCCTGCCATGCTTCGTCCCCTGGTTCTGGCACGTAGGAGAACATCAGAACGCCTTCTCCCTCAATACGATAGTCACCTAATGCCGCGGGAAGTACCATCGTTTGCCCGCGAGCAAGACTGAGGCTGCACCCGAGAACGCTGCCATAACGTACGTGTACTTCACCACTGAGAGCAGTAAGGATAATGCAGCTTCCTTCAGTCGATCCCTTCATATAGCCAGAAACGGCGTCTTTTGGCTGCAAAGCGATCTCACGAGTCACAAAATATCGACAAGCAACCAGGCAGCGATCCTCATATCCAATTTTGCCAGTCAATGGTACCGGTTGAACTTTAATGCGCGGTGACACGTTATAGTTTGAAACTTCTAGCGATTTATTGACATGCAACTCTCGGGGAGTACCATCAGCCGTGAGGCGGCCATAATCGTACATGCGATACGTAATATCCGAGTACTCCTGCAATTCATAGAGCAATATCCCGCTGCCTATAGCATGGACAGTGCCGGCCGGTACAAAGATGACATCGCCAGCTGCGACATATTCCTCTTGCAGCAAGTTCTCCAGCATCACATCTTCAATTGCTTTGCGTACTTGTGTGGACGAAGTGGGGACTTTGAAACCGTGTACGATGGTTGCTCCAGGTTCCGCTGCTAGAATGTACCAAAATTCTGTCTTACCTAGCTTGCCACCTTCGAACATTGCCGCGTAACGATCATCTGGATGTACTTGTACCGAGAGTTTGGCGTTGGCATCAATAAATTTTGCCAACAGGGGGAAACGATGACCAAAGATTGCGATAGTCTGCTTCCCGAGCAGTGCTATCCCCAACTCCTCTACGAGCCTACCCAATGTTTTGCCCCGGTATGGCTCGTTCTGGGCTACTGTATTTATCTCTGTCTCCCAGGACTCACCGACGGCAATGTCAGGAGAAGGCAGACGTTTCCATCCATAAAGATCTAACCTCTGACCACCCCAGATCGTTTCGTGTAACGACCCTTCCAGTAAAATGGGATGTAAACTCTGCACAACATACTCCTACGTAAACGGCAATAATGGATGTGAGAAACTTGCTTTAACGTCTAATGCAAATTGTAAGGTTGATACAATGCTCTCTAAGGCAAGATATTAGTTTGCCAGCATGGCTCCCTCAATCTGGCGACGCAGTCTTTCACGCATCATGATACCTTTAATGCGATTAATTTCGCGCCCACCTTTGAAGAAGATAATCGTAGGAATTCCATCTATTTTCCATTGGTTGGTAATTTCCCCGTATTTATCTGCGTTGAGTTTGGCAAACGTCACACGCCCTTGATATTCTTTGCTGATCGCCTCAAACTCCGGGTCCTGTATCTTACATGCTGCACTATCCTCTGTTGAAAAGTTAACCAGAACCATCTGCTGCGCATTCAGCACCTTTTCAGCGAAATCCTGGTCTGATACATCAATGTAGCTGTCTGCCATCATATTCCTCTTCATCTCTGCGAAATATACGTATGTGTCAAAAGGGTATCACCTCGTTTGAAAGGATGTCAAGGAAAAGGTGTTACTCAGCAATGGTGATGATGCTGTGGTATCGCACAGCATGGTCTCTCATGAGGCTAGCAGCATCTCTGCATCCTCTATCACATAGCGGTACCCCTGCTCCGTCAGGAAAAGCTGGCGATTCGCAGAAAACTCCTGGTCGCGCGTGTCACGAGTGACAATTGAATAGAAGTACGCCAGGCTACCATCACTCTTTGGGCGTAGGATGCGTCCCAGCCGCTGCGCCTCTTCCTGCCTTGATCCAAAGGTACCCGATACCTGAATAGCAACATTGGCATCTGGTAAGTCAATCGCAAAATTCGCCACCTTGCTTACCACCAACCGCTTGAGCTCGCCTCGCCGGAATTGATCGTACAGCTTTTCTCGCTGTCTATTGGCGGTTTTCCCAGTGAGCAGAGGTGCCTCCAGCTCTTCAGCAAGCACCTTAAGTTGGTCAATATACTGGCCAATAATCAACACCTGGTCATCGCGATGCCGCTCTGCCAGGTAGCGCGTCACCGTCAGTTTGGTAGGGCTTTCCGCTGCGAGCCGATACTTTTCCCGCTCCTCTGCTACGGCGTAATTCAATTGTTCATCCTCGGTCATGCTTACACGAATCTCGTGACATTCAGCAGTAGCGATCCACCCCTGCCGCTCCAATTCTCGCCAGGGAACATCATATTTTTTGGGGCCGATCAGGCTGAACACATCTGCCTCTCGTCCATCCTCGCGTATCAGTGTCGCCGTCAGGCCCATGCGTCGGCGAGCTTGAATCTCGGCTGTAACCCGGAAGACGGGTGCCGGGAGCAGGTGCACCTCGTCATAGATAATGAGCCCCCAATCATAACTGGTGAAAAGGGAGAAGTGTGGAAAATCAGCATCTTCTGAGGGACGGTACGTCAATATCTGGTACGTGCTGACCGTAATAGGGCAGATATCTTTTCGCTCTCCGGTATACTCTCCTACCATTTCAGGTGGAATATCAGTTTTATTAAGAATTTCATTGATCCACTGGCGTACTGCGATGGTATTGGGTGAAAGAATCAAAGTAGCGCGTTGGATATCAGCCATAGCTGCTAAACCGACAATAGTTTTACCTGCGCCACATGGCAATACTACGACTCCGCTCCCTCCGCTGGGTGCCCCACCAGCATAAAAAGCTGCTGCAGCGGCATATTGATAGGCGCGCGGCGCGAACTCATCCCCTTGCAGCGTCGTGTCGCGCAGTTTCATTGGTAGTGGAGAACCATCGGTATAGCCAGCCAGGTCTTCAGCGGGAAAACCAATATGAATCAAAGCTTGCTTAATATGCCCACGGCGCGATGCATCCACCTGGATGGTATGGCTGTTCAACTGGTGCAGGATATAGGGTTGCGTGCGTTTATGGTGATATATCTCGGCCATCAGCGCTGCATCGTTCGAGGTAAGCAGCAATGCGTCGCCTTCGCGAATCAACTTGATGCGGCCGTAGCGGTTCATATACTCGCGAATATCAACAGCAATATTCATGGGGATGGCATACTTACTATACTGTGTAAGTAAATCCATGACCTGCTCTGCTGTCATGCCACCCGCGGCTGCATTCCAGAGCGAAAGTGGTGAAAGACGATAGGTATGTATATGTTCAGGTGATTTCTCTAATTCTGCAAATTGCGCCAATGCATCTCTTGCCTCGGCATGTTGTGGATGATCTACCTCTAATAAAATAGTCTTATCACTTTGCACAATCATTGGGTTAGTCGGATTCATCTCTCTTTATGCTCCCTCCATGGCCGCCCATCTCTTCAGGTATTTCATAATAGCAGTGATAGTCGGTTCTTCATACCCTCGCATCAGGTAACGCGCTCCTGTGATCACCTTCATCCCCTTGTGACCAGCCTGCTGTTCCACAAACGGTTCAAGCTTATGAGGAGGGCAAATTTCGTCAAACTCACCTGTAACAAACAACTTTGGGCGTTCAAAGGCTTTTGGAAACCCATTGGGTACCCGGTAAAGAAGAAGACTAATCGCTACGACAGTGCGTATTCGAGGATCATATGGCGCATACATCAGTGCAATATTGGCGCCAAAACCGTGCCCGATCACGCAAACTTTAGCAGTATTTGCCCCCGCCTGTGCCATCGCTACATCGATGGCGCCCGCGAGATCAAGTGGCTCCATCCTTCCATCGGTCTGCTGTCCCTGGCTATTCCCCACTCCACGAAAGTTGAATCGTAAGGCAATCATTCCCGCCTCTGCTGCCAGCCTCCGGGCTAATGGTACTGTCAAAGTATCATTCATATCGCTGCTGGCTGGCTGCGGGTGACAAAGGATAACGACAGGGGCTTTCTCCACGTTCGTAGGTTCATGTAATACTCCCTCCAGGAGAAACGACGGCTGTCCCTTGCTATAAAACGTGATCGCTCGCTCAGTCTGTGTCGATGATAAGGTCATCTTCATTCCTTCATGTGAACCGCTATTTCCATGTGTAACACATCTTATCGCACCCCTGACTCTGCGTCAAGCAGGGGTGCGGGGAGCTTTGCCCTCTGACCGCTGTGAAAAAAGCCTTGAAATTAGCAGGAACATTCAATTTTAACTGATGAAAGTAATTTAAGGGAATTTGTATCTTCAAGCACTTTGCATATGCGCAAAATGATGTTATACTAAGTAAAACATAAGCATAAATCTTTTCGTTCTTTTATATTGTGTGTTGGATCAGGTAGCACATATCCTATTTTTTCGTCAGATTGTTTCATCGATTTGGCGAAAGCGAACTAATCACAAGCTCAGAGAGAATGGGATAATCCGGGGGAAGCACATCATTATTTTATTATCCCCTCCTCTCCTGTTACGCTCCACCTGTTCGAGCATCCTTCTGGGGGATAGGTTTCAACAGGGAACAGTTATTATTGCTTGCAGCTATGCTGCCGCGCTACTGCCAGTACAACATGTATGCAGATTTCTGTGTTAGAGCCTGTTTATATTTTTGTGTCCGGCAGAGTTCGTAGCTAACAAACCTGAAAGCAAGCTATGATATATACCCATAATTCAGGGACTGTATATTTCCCAGCCAGGTGAACAGCAAAAGTATGAATGAAAATTCACCTCTATGCTGACGAACATGGCTTTTGTGAAGTATTGTATTAATCATAGTACTTGTGAAGTGTCGAGGTAGGAGAACTCATGGTCAACATTTTAGTCGTCGAGGACGAGCAATCGATCACGAAGTTACTAAAAGAAACGCTAGAGATCGAGGGATATCAAGTAACCGTCGTCCTTAACGGTGAAGATGCTGTACAATTTGCGCTTCGAGAAATGCCGCATCTCATTATTCTGGATGTTATGTTGCCGCGTAATTTTGGCTTATCGGATATGGATGGTTATGATGTGATACTGAGGTTGCGCAGCCATCCGAAAACTATGCATATTCCTATCATTGTTTTGAGTGCTTTGGGCGAACCTGCGGACAAAATTCGTGCATACGAGAGAGATGTCGATGGCTTTATCACAAAACCCTTCGACATGGAAGAATTACTTGCACGAGTGCGTAGGCAATTGCGCCGCGTACAACAAAGCTGCCTCTCTCCCCTTACTGGCCTACCTGGAGGTTTACAGGTTGTGCGAGCCATCAATTACAAGCTCGGTAATGTGGATCCATGGAGTATTCTCTATCTCGACCTGGATAATTTCAAAGCCTTTAATGACGTCTATGGCTTCCTGACAGGCAATGAAATGATTCTTCTGGTGGGTCGTATCTGTCAGCATGCCGTCTACAAGTACGGTAACTCCGATGACTTTGTCGGTCATATCGGAGGAGATGATTTCGTCGTCGTGACTACTCCTGAACGCGCTGAACCTCTTTGCGCGAATATTTCTGAAAGATACAAGAAAGAAAGTGCTTCGCTTTATCATCCAGAGGACCTGAGACGTGGCTCCATCAGTGGTGTTGACCGCAAAGGGCGTCCCTATCAATTCCCCCTGGTTTCGTTATCTATTGGCGTTGTCAATAATCAAACATGCAGGCCACATAGCATACAAGAAGTCAGTTATCTCGCCGCCGAAGCGAAGCGTAATGCCAAACTATCTACCAGTAACATCAGCTATATTTCATCACAGCGCGACAAAGTTAGCTCCGAATATTCTTCTGCCATTTCTTCATCACTTACTAGCAATACACTTTCTTTTTCATTAAGCGGCCTCACTTTGAATGACCTGTCGCATTTTTCTGAAGAAGGTTCCATGGCTGAATACGAGCAACGGGTCTACTGATGATGCATACTTTTCCTCGTTGAGGGAGGCTTTGTTGCAACCCTGTTGAAAAGTGCTCACGCCTTGTCTCTTTTTGCGCCCTGTGGTACTCTGAGGAATCAGAAAAACATACCAATCGGGGTAACTAAAAAGAGGTGAGTATTACGAGTCAGGAAGAAAAACAGGTAGAAGAGCAGCACAAATCTGATGAGCAAACGCTCAGCGAACAGGAAATCGCAGCGGCACGTCTTGCTCTACGCGAAAATGCGAAGCGTGTATTGCGAGAGAGCGGCCTTGCGCAAATGCTCCAGGAAATCAACAAGAATGAGCTGAGAAGAAGAGGACAGTTTGAGGAATATGACTCCCTCGTGCTGCTCAAGTGGGGGACAGGCTATACCCGTCGTCATATTTGGGCAGAGGTCAAAGGAAATACCATTCTCTTCAGACTCTCCCCTCATCGCAAATGTACCAGCCCTGTTCCCTTATGCGACGGTGAATATCACACATTTACCAGTCAAATGTGGGCTGACAACGACCTGCTGCGCTTAGAACTCTATAAATATTACAGAAAACCAGTCGCTGAAAGCTCGGATGATTAAGCTCCCATCCAGCAATACGCTATCGTCTCCCATGGCTAAAGAGGGTCTAGCGTAATGACCTGCACGATTCCTACACTATTGAGGAAACGGCTGATCGCCTGGTAATATTGATCAGCATAAAAATCTTCTCGATCCGCCTGGCTTGCCCAACTCAAGAGGTTGAGGAAAATCGAACCGTGTTTATATGGGGAGTCACCTCCACCAGAAGCACTTGTTGCCGAGAAAGTGTGAGACGCTATCGTATCTTCGTTCAAACCTCGCGCCAAAAAAGCGAATGACAATACTGGTTGAACCACCTGTCTTCGTAAGCACTCTATCCAACCTCGTTCGGCTCGATCCGCCTGGTCTGGACGAATAGTCCCTAAATGTACTGTTGCCAAGATTGGCTCGGTTGCGGGACGGCTGTAGCCCCAAAGATAATGCATCAACCATTGCTCAGGAGAATTAATCAATAACCCGGCAGGCGACCCCAGGAGCAGTTGCTTTGGATTATATCGTTCCCGGGCTTTCTGCCAGCACTCCTCGTCTTCCCATGTCGTAAGCATAAAATAGTACGATTCATTTCCTCTGCTGCGATAAAAACTTGCACTGACCAATCCCAAAGCGTTGCGTATTGTGTCAGAAATTAAGTGTATCCGTGCCAATCCCTCCGCATCCCTTTCCGGCATTATATGTGCCAGCGTCACAACCAGAAGCTCCATACCGCCATACTCCTCTCCTAATTACTACTCAAATAGTTTCATCTTGCCATCTTGTCCTCGTCCCTTGAGCATACCTCTTCTATCGAGTATAATCTTAGCACGAGAAAAGTCTCACCCTTCGTATCAGATCTAACGATCAAACTTTTTCATCGACATCTGCCAGGGCCGCCTGACTCTTAGCGGCTCTCACTTCATCCGGCAACAATGAAAAGGAGTTACTCTACCATGCTTGACCCAGAGACGAACCGCAATGCTGTGGAGTGGAAGCAAGCTCGACCTGAAGATGCCGCCATCTGGGTCTCGGTGACCCGGCGTAGTGCAGATCAGATGCCTTTCGAAAGCGAAGAATCCCAGATAGCTCGCTATAAAGAAGAAGATGCAGAACAGCAGGCACAGCGCAACTTGCTCTGGCGCGATGATATACCTGTTGGACGACTTCGCTTCTACTCGAATGGTGATACTGCTGTATTGGATGGATTGGTGCTCCTGCCAGAAGCAGGAGGCAGCGTAGCTGCGCAAGTGGTTTCAGAAGCGCTGGTACGTTCAGCAGCCCTGAATAAGCGCCATCTCAACGCAACCTATCCCGCCGCATACATTGCCTCATTTGCCGCTGCAGGTTTTCAAGAACTACGCCGCCGCACCGGTATGATGGCATCTACCCTGATCTCATTACCGCTCTCACCATTGCCCTCTTCTCTACGTGTTCGGCAAATGTCGCATGAGGATATAGATCAGATAGGTACTCTACTGCAACGAGCCTATAGCGGAGGCCCTGACAACCTCCACCCCGACCTGGCAGGCTGGCGAGCCGAAGTGCGTGCCATCCTGGATGGCCGCTTTGGCCCATTTATTCCCGAGTGTAGTTTCGTCGCGGAACATACCCTGGACCGCTTTCACCTGGCCGGTTCGATAATGACCCATCTAGAACGCAATGTCTCTCGTATACACCACCTGGCTGTTGCTCCATCCTTCCGGCACGTTGGTCTTGGCCAGTACTTAGCGCTGAAAACCATGCAGCGCCTACAAGAGTTGGGTCACTCCACCCTTATCCTCTATGTGACGTTAGGTGTACCTGCCTTCCACCTGTATCACCGCCTGGGTTTTATCGAGTCTGGCCCAACCTATATCGAAGCCGAGCGGAAAATCAACGTTTAAAAGGTATTTACCTGTTCGCAAAAGATCGTAAGGCAAAGGTAATTTGTTGCTCCAATGTCAGCCCCTGATCCTGGGGAATCTTCCCTAATGCCGCCTGTGCTTCTGCGGCTGAATAACCTAGCCCCATCAATGCTTCCAGAACCTCCGACTGTGCCTTTCCGGAGGTATAGCCACCTGGACCTCCACCCAGCGCTGCCAACGCCGGAAGTTTCCCTTTCAGTTCGAGTACCAGCCTGGCCGCAAGACGTTTCCCAACACCCGGAGCTAATGCCAATTTTTGCTGATCCTCGTCGGCTATAGCTTTAAACAGCGTGCGTGCGTCCATAACTGAGAGCAATTCTAAAGCAACCTTAGGCCCGACACCACTTATGGAGATAAGCTGCTCAAAAGCGTCCCGCTCTTCTTCAGCAAAAAAACCATACAGCGACATTCCATCTTCGCGCACATGAAAATGAGTATGAAGTGTAACTTCCATACCTGTTTCATTTAAGCGCTGCAGCGTTGAAGTTGGCGCAAAGACGCGTATGCTAAAGCCACCGGCACGAATAATCGCCTGGTCTGCCCGACATGCTTCAAGGATCCCATGAATGCTCTCAATCATCTCTCTTGTGCCTTAACCTCTTCTGTATATTAGTAATGTGGCCGGGTGAGCTATCCCATCAATATATACCGTGCCGCCTTACCTGAGTTTGAGATAATTGTTTGTGAGTACGCTAGCGGTGTGCAAGTGACAGATAGCCACAGCCGCTGCGTCAGCAGCATCATCTGGTCGGGGAATAGCTGATAGTTTCAGCAGAATGCGTACCATCTCTCCCACTTGCTCTTTCCCCGCACCCCCATAGCCGGTCACAGCCTGCTTGATCTGCTTGGGCGTATACTCAGATATCGGAAGTCCCCCATTTGCCAGCGCCAGCATCGCAACCCCGCGCGCTTGCCCCACAGTCATGGCCGTACGGGCATTTTTTGCGAAGAAAAGCTCCTCTATCGCAGCTTCCTGGGGGTGATAGATGCCAATTATCTCGATCAAGCGTTGATAAATATGTTGAAATCTTTCGGCTAATGGCATGCGCGCAGGTGTGGTAATCACATCACATGCTATCATACTCAGATCATCACCTTTGGCAGCCACGACTGCATAGCCCACGATTGCCGTTCCTGGATCTACACCCAGTGCGATACGTGACCTGGTAGGTGGTGATACATCACCCATTGCTCAATCCTTTCGCCATTGCGCGATGAAATCAACATGAATAGCTTCCAGTATTAACCCTCGTAGGAGGCAGCGAACTCTTCTGGGAAGTCTGCGTTTGTATACACATTCTGCACGTCATCCAGGTCTTCAAGCTTTTCAACTAAGCGCATTACCTGGTGTGCGACCTTCTCATCGGCCAATTCCAGCTTGGTCTTTGGCAGCATCGTACTCTCCGCCTTCACCACGTTGTACTTTTTCGCCTCAAACGCCTGGCGGATCTTTTCAAGATCGGATGGATCAGTGTAAATCGTCATCACCTCGTCAGCGGCCCCTACAGGGTCAACATCATCTGCACCAAGATCAATGGCCTCCAGTGTCAGTTCATCGGGATCATGTCCCTGTAATTCTACCTCGATAATTCCCTTTGCTTCAAATAACCAGTCAACACAGCCATTTTCACCCATATTTCCACCGTTGCGGTTGAACGCGTTGCGTACCTCCGCAACAGTGCGATTGCGATTCTCTGTTAAGGTATTTACCAGCATTGCTGTTCCCCCTGGTCCATACCCTTCGTATGTGTTCTCCGAGAGTGCAGCCCCCTCTGACCCACCAAGGGCACGTTTAATAGTGCGCTCAATATTGTCCATCGGCATGTTGGCGTCCCGAGCATGCTGAATAGCCATGCGCAGGCGGAAATTTGCATTGGGGTCACCACCTCCACCCTCGCGCACCGCTACAACAATTTCTCGTCCCAGGCGGGTAAAAAGTTGCCCCCTTCGAGCGTCGTTGACTCCTTTGGAGCGGCGAATCTGCGCCCATTTTGAATGTCCTGACATATCAATGCTCCCTACTCTGTATTAAATAAGCCGCAGTTATAAAAAAATACATCAGCCTACGCCGGATAGTGTTTAGAGGTAAATCTGTTGGAAGTATTGTAACATGGGAACGTGCCGAGCGTCGAGGGGGAATGAATCCTTAGGGAAGTCTATACGGTATGGACTCCGACCTCACTATAACGTTGCCAACCACTCCTTGATTGCCTGGTTCACCATCTCTGGCTGCTCGCGCATAACATAATGTGCCGCATTGGGGAAGATACGCAACGTAGACCCTTTCAAGTGGTCATGAAGAAATTGGCTGTATTTTACAGGCGTCGCGCTATCATCTGCCCCACAAATAATCAATGCCGGCAGCGAGATCTCTGATAAGCGAACCATACAGTCAAAAATATTACATGCTGCTAAGTCGCGATGCATGATCGTAGGACCTGGCTCTATTTGCTCCTGTTTGATCATCGGAGCAGTGGTCGCTCTATGGGCCTCACTAACATTCATCTCTATTAACTGGTCGCGTGCTCGTTGTGGGGTAGACCGGGTCGCTTCAAGTACCTCTGGCAGTACCCGTAAGCGTGCCCCTGTCCCAATCAGGATAAGTCCCCCTAACTCAGAACCGTATTCCAGTGCCATTGTCAGCGCGATTGCACCACCCAGAGAGTGCCCCGCGATAATAGGATGGTCGAGCTGTAACTCGTTCTGGATAATCTGATGGGCGACTCTCCCGTATTCAAGTACAGTGATAGTATCTGGCATTGAATCTGGTCTCTCTCCATGCCCTGGTAGATCGATAGCAAATACCTGTCGGTCTTTCCCTAGTTCTTCCACCTGGAGACGCCAGATACGGGCGCTGTCGCCCGAGCCATGAATGAAAACTATAGGATAATCCATGATGGCCTCCTTTCAAAATCAGAACGCGTTTTTTCTCCTTTTCCCTCCTCTATCCCGTTCCTGACCGTTTTTGCTACTGTACCTATTTAGCTTATGCTATACTACGACTACAAACATTTCAATTGATCTGTGTAAGATCCACCGAATTATTGCTTTTTTCTTGCCACCACAACTGGCAACTACAAATAAAAAAACTGCAAACCTTGCAGAATACAACACAAACCAACGAAAAGTCGTAATACATTAATGAAGAAACAAATCGCTCAATCCACGACAAACAGCCAGAAAAAAACAGGAGCGCGCCAGGGCCTGGGGCGCACCGGTGAGCGTCTCGCCGCCGAGGAACTCTCACACCAGGGGTACCGTATCCTGGAACAGAACTTCCGTTGTTCCTACGGAGAAATAGACCTGGTAGCAGAGGATGAGCACGACTTGATTTTTGTGGAGGTAAAAACACGCAGAGGAAATGCGTTTGGCCTTCCAGAAGAGGCAGTCACACGTCGTAAACAACAGAAAATCGTGCAGGTGGCTTCCTACTATCTTGATCTACATGCATGCTCGAACCGATCATGGAGGATAGATGTTGTTGCTGTGCAATTAAGCAGAGGCGGCAAGCCGGAAGAAATACGCGTCTACCAACATGCTATCACTGAATGAACCGGCATCCTGGCTGCGGTATAGAGGTATGCTGGACTGGGGCCTTCCCCAAATCCTCTCCTCCTTCCTTTCAGGCAGGTGGTTCATCGCTCTTTTCTTTTTGGTGAGCAAAGAAGATCACTTTACATAACAATACGAAATGCCAATATACATAGAATAGGGAGGCAGAGAAATGGCCGACTTTGTAGAATCAGCGAAGAATTTCGTCAGCTCAGCGGTCAGCCGCACAAGCTGGGAAGCCCAGAAACAAATGCGCGTTCGGGGCAAACAAAATGAAATCGATAAATTAATGGATCAGCGCCGCCAGTTGCTCGATGAGCTTGGACAGATCGCGATGACGCAGTTCCAGCAAGGAACTCTCTCCGATCCACAGCTTTCGCGGGTATGCGCGGGCATCATGGAACTCGATCACGATGTCAAGAACAGGGAGGCACAGCTACAGGATATTAAAAAGGACACCTATATGCCAGAGCAACCTGCCCCTGTCGCAGATTATAATCCCCCACCTTTCACACCGCCATCATCGTCAACGGGACCAAAGCAACCAGCCGCCCCAACAATTCCAGGTAACCAGGGTCAGGTGATCTGTCCCAATTGTGGGAATTCGGTTCGCGCTAACTCACTCTATTGTCGTAGTTGTGGTGCCAGGCTGCGTTAACCGCATAGACAGAACATGTTATAATGAGAATTGTCACACCCTTTCTAGTGGGTAAAAGTTTGTTTGCTCTCCTAAAAAGAAGTTGATAAAGAACATAAGTATCCAAAGAAAAACGTGTGTAAAGGTGGTATAGTGACCAGGTCTCAGCAAGAAGCGAAAAGTACACTCGACATCATAAGTCATAGTTCTGCACAGACGCAGCGCCTGGGTATGCGCCTGGGCGAATTATTGCAAGGCGGAGAACTGATTTTGCTCGATGGACAACTGGGAACAGGGAAGACAACCTTTACGCAGGGGTTAGCCAGAGGAATGGGTATCACTGAAATCATCAATAGCCCGACCTTCACCTTGCTCAAAGAGTACCAGGGACATCCAGTCCCCATCATGGAGCCCGTGCAGAATACCTTACCGAAGCAGCCCTCATCGCAGCAATGCATAAGCCCGCCCCTCTATCACATTGACCTGTATCGATTGGAAAACCCCGAAGAGATAATAGATCTCGGTTTCGAGGACTACTTCTTTAGTTCCGGGGTCTGCGTTATTGAATGGGCGGATAAAGCCGATCTGCTTTGGCCGAAAGAACACCTGCGTATTCGTCTGAAAATGATGAGCGAGACCAAGCGTGGTCTAGTGTTAACTGCGACAGGTCTTCATTACTGTGAACTGTTGCAGCAATTCCAGAAAAATACATATGCTACTACTAGCTCTTGACACCTCAACTCGCCAGGCTAGCCTTGCTATTTGTACGGAGGATGAACTGCTTGGCGAATATACCTGGCACGTGGGAAACAACCATAGTGTAGAGTTATTGGCCCGCATTCAGCGCATCATCGCTGAATGTAATAAAACCATGCAAGACATTGATGTTTTGGCAGTTGCAACTGGTCCAGGCTCGTTTAATGGTGTGCGTGTAGCAGTGTCAGCCGCCAAAGCCTTTGCTTTTTCCTTGCACAAACCCATCGTAGGCGTCGGTACCCTGGATATCATTGCCGCTCAACAACAACATTGGCATGGCCCAATCTGTTCAATTCTCGAAGCAGGGCGCTCTGAACTTTATGCCGCCTGTTATACAGTCGATAAGACTGGTAACAGTAACGGCGACATTATCTATTCTATGCGCAAGCTCAGCGATTACCTCCTGTTGTCGCCACAACAACTAACCAGCTATCTCCAGGAACAGGCCAGTACCTGGTTTGGTGTACCTGGCGAGCGGGAATTGCCATTGTTTCTCTTCTGCGGTGAAATAAGCCTTGCATCCCGCCAGGCATTGTTTGCGCAGATGCAAGAAAAGTGTGTCTTCGTCAACAGTCTTCAGGCGACCAGGAAAGCTTCAGTGCTGGCGATGCTGGCCCTGCGACGTCTACATGACGGCAAAGAAGATAACCCGATGCTACTCGAACCGCTGTATCTGCGGCGTCCTTCGATTACAACCAGTACACGTAAACAACCGCTGCTAGGCGGAATATCGAATCGACCTGCAGATCACAGTCCAACAGGACCAAGTAAGACAGAAAGGGAAGAGGGTGCGTTACGTCATTGAACGTATGACGATGTCAGACGTGCCTCGCGTCATCGAAATCGAGCGCTTAGCCTATCCTTCAACCTGGCCTCCCAGTGCTTATCGTAAGGAGTTGCAGGATAATCGATGGGCACATTATATTGTGCTGCGCGATAGAAAGATTGTTGAAGAGCGTGCGACAGTACCAGCCCAGGAAGTTGAAAGACCTCGTCGCATTTTCCCACTATCGCTCTTGCCTGGCCGTCCCTCCGCCACTGTACCACCGCCAGATCTGGCCTCAATCATCGGCTTCTCGGGTTTATGGCTGATGGTGGATGAAGCCCACATCACCACCATTGCTATGCATCCAAACCATCGTCGTATGGGGTTAGGCGAATTTATGCTGGTAAGCCTTATCGATATAGCTTATTCCATTGGTGCCAGGTGGGTGACATTGGAAGTGCGCATCTCAAACTATAGCGCGCAAAATCTCTACCGCAAATATGGTTTTCGTGAGGCAGGACTGCGCCATCGCTATTATAGCGACAACCAGGAAGATGCCTTGATTATGTGGACCGACGAAATTAACTCAACAAGCTATAAACAGCGCTTTCTGGAGATGAAGGCGGCGCTGATGAGGAAGCTTGAAGCACAATAATGTCTGTTTTGAACCTTGTCCTTTAACAGACAATATGGAACCATACTATGCTTGTACTTGGAATCGAAAGTTCATGTGATGAAACGGGAGCGGCCATTGTCAAAGACGGTCGCTACTTGCTCTCAAATGTCGTAGCCTCTCAAATCGAGATTCATAATCGGTATGGCGGGGTTGTACCTGAAGTTGCCTCGCGCCAGCAAGTCTCCTCCATTATTCCTGTCATCGAAACAGCACTGGATAATGCTGCCTGTTCCTGGGAGGAAATTGATGCCGTTGGAGCAACGTATGGACCAGGACTCGCTGGATCGTTACTGGTAGGTTTAACCGTGGGAAAGGCCCTTGCGCTGGCAAGAAACCTGCCCTTTGTCGGCGTGAATCACCTTGAAGCACATATCTACGCCAATTGGCTGCGCAAAGGAGCACTCCCGTCCGAAAAAGATTCCGCCGGCGCCTCCTGGGATTTCAAAGAAGGTGATCCCATGTTCCCTTTAATTTGCCTCGTCATTTCTGGGGCGCACAGCGAACTCGTGCTTGTACGGGGTCATGGACAGTACGAATTGCTTGGGCGGACACGCGATGATGCAGCAGGAGAGGCCTTTGACAAAGTAGCGCGTGTCCTGGGGCTTGAGTATCCCGGTGGGCCATCCATCGAGAAGGCTGCCCAGCGCGCCGAAGAGGAATTACTACAGCAAAAGAAGCCCGTTGAGCTAGCTCGCTCTGCCTATCGACTCCCGCGCGCCTGGCTCCGCGGCACCTACGATTTTAGCTTTAGTGGCCTGAAAACTGCTATGCTTCACCTTGCTGAAGGCGCAACTGCTAACCAGTCTCTTCCAAAGACTTCTGAAACTGGAAAGAACGCGGTCGGTGTGAACAGACAGCGTAGTCAGTATACACATATAGGTATGCAAGCAGCGCAGAAGGGATCCACGAATGTAGCCCTGCTAGCCGCCAGTTTTCAAGAAGCTGTTGTCGATGTGCTGGCGGTCAAGACGCGCCTTGCTGCACAGGAATATCATGTGAAACAGGTCGTCCTGGCTGGTGGAGTCGCTGCTAATCTCAGTCTTCGTGCAAGGCTTGAGCAGGAACTTCTCCCGCTCAGAATACGCCTTAGTTATCCACCGATCGAGTTCTGTACTGATAATGCCGCCATGATCGCCAGCGCCGCTTACTTTCATCTCTGCCAGGGAGAGCAGAGTGGTCTTGACCTTGATGTCCAGCCCGGTCTGAGTTTACCTTTCCGGAAAAGTGAATAGTAACATAAAGAAGTGAGTAGAAGTATGCCGAAACAAAAAACTTATGCTGTAGGTATTGACCTCGGAGGTACGAAGATCCTTGCCGCTGTTGTTGACATAACAACTGGAGAAATCATTGCTTCAGCCCGTAAACGTACTCGTGCTGAGAAGGGACAGGATTTCGTAGCAAATCGTACTATTGAACTGACGCAAGCGGCCCTTAGCGCCGCGAACCTTCCTCAGGATGCGCCCATCGTTACTATCGGCGTTGGTGCTGCTGGGCAGATCGACCGCAAAGCTGGCGTAGTCGTCGATGCTCCAAACCTGGGCGTCAAAAATATGCAACTGGCTGATATTCTCGGCAAACAATTCAGCAAACCAGTTCGCGTTGGCAACGATGTTGAGGTAGCAGCGCTGGGAGAATATATCTATGGATCAGGGCAAGGCTTCAAAAACTTCGTCTGCCTCTTTGTTGGCACCGGCATAGGTTCCGGCATTGTGCAGAATGGACGTATGTATACAGGGTTGACCGGTACAGCCGGCGAGGTTGGCCATATTGTTATCCAGGCGGGTGGTCGTATCTGCGGCTGTGGTGGCCGAGGTTGCCTCGAGGCCTACGCTTCGCGTACCGCTATTACCAAAGCAATTATGGCGGAAATTCATCATGGGCGTTCCTCGATACTGGCCAATGATGCGGCGCTCCAACTGAAAGAAGGTGAAACGATCATCCGTTCGGGATTACTCGCTAACGCCATTGCCCAGGGCGATAGCCTTGTTATAGAGATCGTCACCGAGGCTGCTGATTACCTCGGCTATGGGCTGGGTTCCGTCATGAACTTTTATAATCCCGAAGCTATTATTCTTGGCGGAGGTGTCATCGAGGCTATCGACCTGCTATTTGAACGAGCAGTCAACCGCGCTCGTAATACGGCTTTATCTGCACCTGCACTACAAACAAAAATTATAAAAGCCAGGCTTGGCGACTTTTCGGGCGTCGTTGGCGCGGCATGTTTGGGTTCAGAGGCGGTAGGGTTTCAGTTTCCCCTTTCGTAAGGAGAATCAACCTAGTGGCCCCTATAGGGGGCCAGATCATGGTAGATGTATGGACGCAGAATCTCCTCACATAGATGTACGGGCTGTGCTTCTAGAAGATGCGCAAGCATTGCACGAACTCGACTACAGCTTTGAAACTGATCGGATCTATACCCTTAATGTACGGGGGCGATTAACGCCAACCACAGATACCGGCTCTCTCTCCCTGGCAAAACGTGCACTCTCTTTCGAATTGGTGGAGACGCCTGTTGATCCGCCCCTCTATAAAAGCTATCGTGAGTTTGAAGGAACATCAGCTGACGTCAAAGCCAGGCTGTGCAATGTTGAAGGAGGATATGTAGCCCTTGCTGATGGACAGGTGGCAGGGGTGATATTACTGAACGTAGAGGAATGGCGCTCACTGACTCGTATCGAGAATATCATCGTTGGACGCCAATTTCGCCGCTATGGCATCGGCTCATTACTACTGAACTGCGCGTCTGACTGGGCGCGTAATCATGGTTGCTGGGCTATCCTGCTGGAGACGCAGAATGTGAATTACCCTGCCATTCAATTTTACTTACGCAATGGTTTGGAAGTCTGGAGTATCAACCAGCGATACTATCCCCCCGGCCCCGTTGATCATGAAATAGCCATTTTTATGGGTAAGAAGCTTCGTTCAACTCCCTAAAATAGAAATTTTTGTCTCAAAAGGTATGATAGTGCCACAAGAAACTATCCCAGTAGTTCCTTGTAGCACTATCATGCCTTTTGACTATACGTTCGCTAACTCTTCCAGTTTGGGAAAAAGTGGTGATGGAACTGGCAGCATCGTACCCGCGGGTACCTCAGAAGACCTCCAGCTACCAGCGCTTACATCGCCCTCAAAGTCCAATAAATGGTGCAGCTTCTGTGAGGAGAAAGGCAGATATGGGCTGAACATCACTCGTAAGCCGCTGATGACTTGCAGCATCACATAGAGTGTGGTCCCCGCGTCCTCGCGATCAACTTTGATCTGTTTCCACGGGGCCTGTTCATCCAGGTAGCGGTTCGCGGCTCGCGCCACCGCCATTGCCGCGTTCAAGCCATCCTTGAAGTGACAATTGGCAATATTGTGTCCCACCACTGAGAAACCACGGTCTACCTCCGCCAATATCTCACGATCTGCTTCTCGCAGCGGTTGTGGTTGCGGTACGACCCCTCCGAACTTGCTCTGCAGGAAGGTCAGGGTGCGGTGGACTGCATTTCCATAGGTCGCCACCAGTTCATCGTTGTTGCGCCGAATCAACTCATCAAACGTGAAGTCAGTATCGCGTCCCTCAGGTGCGGTAGCGGAGAGATAGTAACGGAGTGTGTCCGCATTGTACTGGTCTAAGACGTCGCGCGTCCAGATAACATTACCTCGACTGCTGGAGGCTTTAGCGCCACTCATGGTCATAAATTCGTTCGCGGGTACGTCATACGGCAGGTTTCGGTTGCCATATCCCATCAGCATCGCTGGCCAGATGATTGTATGGAAGGGAATATTGTCCTTACCAATGAAGTAGTACGACTTAACCGCTGGATCACACTGGCCAGGCACCCACCAGGTTTTCCATGCTTCAGGCGTTCCCTGACGCGCCGCCCATTCGACCGAAGCCGAAAAGTAGCCGATCACCGCGTCGAACCATACATAGATACGCTTTTCCTCGTACCCATCGAGTGGTATTGGTACACCCCAGTCCAGATCGCGCGTAATTGCGCGCGGTCGCAGGCCCTCTTTGAGCCAATTCATCGCAAAATCGAGTGTATTGGGTCGCCAGTGCTCCTTACCCTTCGACAGCCATGCCAGTAAAGGCTCTTGTAATTTGGGTAAATCCAGGAAAAAGTGATCTGTTGGGCGAATCTCCAATGCACTGTCCTTACTGCCGCACAGGCGACAGCGCGGATTGATCAGGTCTACCGGGTCAAGCGTATGACCGCAATTATCGCACTGATCACCGCGAGCAGCTGGATAACCGCAGTTTGGACACGTTCCCTCAATATAACGATCTGGCAGGAAACGAGCATCCGTCGGACAGTAGGGAGACTGCATAGTTTCTTTGAAGATGTACCCTTTGTCATACAGCGTAAGAAAGAAATCTTGCGTAATGCGATAGTGATTTTCTGTTCCTGTCTCAGTATATAAATCCCAGGATATACCCAACCTGTCCCAAATTTCGCAAATCTGACGGTGATACCGCGCTACGAACTCGCGTGGACTGATGCCCTCTCGCTCAGCATCCACAAGAATTGGTGTACCATGTTCATCGCTACCTGAAACCATCAAAACCTTGTTCCCTGCCAATCGATGGTAGCGTGCGAAAGTGTCTGCTGGCAGGTATGCTCCTACGATTTGCCCGACATGTGTAGAGCTTTTTGCATACGGCCACGCCACACAGACCAGAATATGTTCATTCATACTATTTCCTCAGTTCCCGATATATCGCGCATAAATAGAACGGGCAACCTGCTCATCATCTGTCCCTTTAATGATCGCACGAGCATCGGGAAAAACAGTTAGTTCATAAGCATCCACATTGAAGCGGAGTAGGAAATCATTATAGCGTACCTCTCCAACCGGGCGCAACCGTTCAGCCAATTCTGCTAGGCTGAGCGTAATCCCCCGTTTTCCGTTTCGGACTTGCACCGCATTACGCCCGCAGAGGCTCGTACTGCTGCTTCCGCTCAGCTCATCGAGAAATTCAAAATGATATTGTCCGCAGGCCGGGCAATTCTCCTGGCGTGGCAACTCGATCCGCTCACTCGTATTTTCCCAAACATCCATCCAGAACATCGCTCGACTCATCTTCTCGCTTTTCAGCAGAATCTTGATCGCCTCGTTGGAAGCTACACCCGAAATCGCCCCTACTATCCCGTTCAAAACCCCCGCTGTATCACAGGTTGGCGTAGTACCTGGAAGCGGCATCTCCGGGAAGACACAGCGAAGGCAAGCCGTATCACCAGGAACAATATTCATAGTCACGCCATAGGATGCAATCACACCGCTATAGATCCAGGGACGCTTGTGTTTGATACATACGTCATTGAGGAGGTAACGCGTCTCAAAGTTATCTGTTGCATCAAGAACCAGATCCGTATCGCCTACTAACGCCTCAATCCCATCTGCATTGATATCTTCAACCAGTGGCTCGATGGTTATATCGCTATTGATACGACGCAGTTTCTTCGCGGCTGCGATAGCTTTGGGGAGACCCAGCGTGATATCTTCCTCATCGAAAAGAATTTGTCGTTGCAGGTTATTGAATTCAATATAATCACGGTCAGCAATCACTAT
>CATPCK010000581.1 GCA_955652655.1 uncultured Ktedonobacteraceae bacterium
CTCTCATACCAATTTGCGTTCTGACAGTGAATATTTTACCGCGTTCGCATGTATCTTGCCATTCATATTTGTCCACTAGAAAGCAAATTGGTATCACTCATTTCTCGAAACTGTGGTGCTCATCATTGGTCAGACGGTCCAGGCAGAGTTAGTGCCCTTCACTGGACCGACGGGGGAGGCCACCACGCTTCACGAGAGCGTCTTTTCGACCATTCCTGGCTCACCAGCGTATGTGAGCAGGGCTGAACACTACAGCTCGAAGGTTCCGGCGCTTGGTCACGACCTAAGCTTGCAGAACCATAACGCCATCCAGGGATCATTCCGCTTCGTCGCATAGGGAAGGGGGACCCGATGCCTCTGCTGCATCTGACTGATCCCCAGAAGGCGACAGACCGGACCCGGCGCGGGCGTCGGGTCCCCGTGCTGTGGCCCTGGCTGCTGGTCGCCGTTGCCTGGGCAGTGCTCGTACTGGCTACGCTGGCGCATCAGACCTTCTTGCTCGACCATCACTACCTGCTGCAAGCCAGTGGCCTTCCCTGGCTGGCGGCGCTCGAAGTCTTTCTGCTCTGCTGGCAGGTCATGACGGTGGCGATGATGCTGCCATCTAGTATGCCCATGGTCAAACTGGTGGTGTATGCTGGTCGCAGACAAGAACGTCCCGTTACGATCCCCCTTGCGTTCCTGGCTGGCTATGCAGTGATCTGGACGGCATTTGCCGGAGGGGCCTTTCTCGGGGACACGCTGGTGCATCGCCTGGTGGCCCTGTGGCCGTGGTTGGTAGTTCATTCCTGGCTCATCGGTGCAGTGACGTTCGCCATCGCTGGTCTCTTCCAGTTTAGCCCCCTCAAGGAGCGCTGCCTGGACATGTGCCGCACGCCTCTGGGTTTCTTCATGCGATACTACCGGAAGGGCATGGGTACGGCGTGGCACCTGGGTTTACGCCATGGAGGCTACTGCCTGGGCTGTTGTTGGGCTTTGATGCTCGTCATGTTCGGGGTCGGAGTGGGAAATCTGGCAGGGATGGCAGCGCTCACTGGAGTCATGGTGATCGAAAAGACTGTGCCAGACGGCAAGCGTCTGAGCCCACTCATTGGAATCATCTTGCTGCTGCTCGGGGTATTGTGGCTAGCACATCCTGTCTGGCTACGAAGGGTGGGTGTATAAGATCACTGAGGGCATTCCTATTTCGAGTTAGGAAGCGCGATGTCTGTGCCGGCATGGAAGCGGATAAAAATATCCTATTTTCAGGCGAAATGCCTTGAAGGAGACAAGTTCCCTTCGCTGTGGCATATTCCCTAGAAGTGGCTCCGACCCCTGATACGCTCGTACACGCGGCGCTGCTGGTCCTTCTGCTGAGAGAGCCAGACAAAGCGTAACCAGTTCGGGCGCCCGGCTGGTACCATCTCCTCACCGTCTATCACCAGAGCTGCCCATTCATGCGCCTGACCGTAGTCCCGCATCACCTCAAGCTCCTGAAGAGTGCCAGTGTACAAACCAACTGCCCCCCTGTGTGCTCCTGGTCGTGATCCTGGGGCTGGATAGCGCATGTTTGCGCCTGATGGCCGTGTTTTTGAGCCAGATGGTTGAAATGCTCATGCCCTGCCTGGCTCATGATCGCCTGTACCCAGGCGGGCGGTTGTATTCCGCTCCTGGCCGCGCTCTCCAGGGCCTTTCGAGCTTCGCATACCATCTCCTTCGCGGCCTGGCTCAACACCTCGGCCTTGTCGCCGCCCTCTGGCCTGCCATCTTCGCGCCTGGCGCTGGCTTTTATCACTCCCCAAGCTGGAATAAAGACTACCCACGTATGCAAATACTGACCATTGACCAGCTTTTGTATGATGCCGAGGTGAAGATGCCGCCGCAGTTTGCCACCTTCAAGCAAGCACAGAGAGTCCAACAGTCGGATGCTCAACAAGCAGAATTACCCGTAGCTTAGCGATGCCAAAGACTCACATGAAACACTCCTCATTGTGTCGAAAAGGCTTAGCCTGACCGCTTGGGATAGTTAAGCCTTTTCCCATTCAAGTCGCTGACTTCTCATTGGGAAAAGTGCGTGTATGCGCAGCTGGTCTGCATATCCCCGACGCCTTGAACTCGGATAGCACCTGGTACATGCAGCTAAGAACCTATCCCAATAGGCCGGTAGCCCGGTACGTAATAAAAGCACAAGCGAGATGGAGCAGGCCCAAATAGTTCTCGACCTTTTTGTCCCAGCGGACCAACACACTACGAAAGCGGTTCATCCAACTGTGCGTTCGCTCGACGACCCAACGCCTTGCATTGAAGCCGACTTGCCGTTTGAGTGCTTGTGCTTCTTCATTTCGCGGTCGAATATGCAAGGTGTAGCCAAATTCCTTGCCTAACTCTCGTACTTCGTCGTAGTCGTACCCTTTATCCAGGCATAAATGCTGTGGCTCCTCCGGCGTTGGCCTTGGCCGCTCAATGGGAATACTTTCCAGTGTTGCTTGCACCATCTTGAAATCATTGCGGTTGGCTCCTTCGACCTGCAGACCGATAGGGAGTCCATTTCCTTCCACCAACAGGCTCCGCTTTACTCCCCGTTTCGCGAGGGTCCTGCGGGTTGGGTCCCGTCTGTTCTTGGCCCAGCGGGGCTTTTGTCATGGCCCCATCCATCGATTGCCATTCCCAATCAATGCCTTTGAGTTCGTCATAGTCGAGCAGCCCTTGGGTCCATAAACGCTTGAAGACGCCTGCTTGCGTCCACTCTTGAAAGCGTCGATGTGCGCAACTCCCTGAACAGATCACCATAGCATCCAGAGCTTTCCGACTTCCATCCTGTCCGCAAGCGGTAGAAAATCGCATCCATCGCTTTGCGATCATCCACCCGAGGACGGTGGCAACCCAGCGGATGTGGTTTGCCTGGTGGCAATAAGGGCTTCACTTTACCCTATAGTTCGTCAGGCATACGCCAGCGTTGACTCGCACTTGCAAGATTCATACCTACTTCATTCCTTTACTTCGTCTCTATCTTAGATTGGCGGGGCGTCTGCCATGAATACGAAAGACAGACAAAAACCGAGATTTTTCTGTTGGGGGAATGCACACGGCATTCTGACCACTTTTATGATACTCATTGAAGGAGCCTCTTATGGTACGACTACGCAGCCTCTTGTTACGACTAGCGCTCTGCTTCGCTGTCCTCGTCGTTGCGCCAAGTATGGTATCAGCCCATGAAAAATGGTTTGCAGATGGGCAAAAATATCCACCTCAGTTCGGGCTGCTCTTCACCCTTCCCGTCCTGTTGATGATTGGTCTGGCATGCCTGGGTGTTGCCCTCCTGGCAGGTATTCGTGCACTTGTTGACGGAGACAACCGTTTTCCACAGGTAGGCTTTTTACGCTATTATGACCGCTCCAACCAGGTGATTCTCGCAGTGCAGACCGCGATTAGCCTCATTGCCGTAGCCGTTGGACTTCACATCTTCGCACCCAACCTGTTTGTTGGATACAACTTCCTGGGCTTTGTCCTCGCAGGTGCCGAACTCTTCGTAGCCTTTAGCTTCATTAGTGGCTTGCTCACGCGTGTTGGCGCCCTTGTCTTACTCGGCCTCTTCCTCTGCTCTTTCTTCCTCTACCCTGCCTGGGCGGTCCTCGAGCAAAGCGTCTACGTCGGGATCGCGCTCTATCTCTTGATTATGGGTCGCGGTTTGGTGAAACCAGGATCACATCAGGAACCGTTATCGGCGCTCGCACGGTACTGGCGAATAGCTGCAGTCTGTTTGCGTGTGGGCGCTGGCGTCTCTATCCTTGTCCTGGCCTTCACTGAGAAGCTGCTTGATCCGAAGCTGGCTCTGGCTTTTCTGAAAATACATCCCAATTTCAATGTCGCCCAGTTACTCGGCTTGACCTGGTTTACCAACGAGCGCTTTATTTTGGCAGCCGGAGCGGTGGAGTTGACCATTGGTCTGGCACTCATCAGCGGTATTCTGCCCAAACTTGTGATCTTCGGCATGTTCGTGCCCTTCAATCTCACCCTTCCCTTCCTGCCAGCAACCGAACTTCTGGGTCATCTCCCCATTTTTGCGGTGATGTATGTCTTGCTCTTCCTGCCGCCAGGAGAAGAGCAGATGATTGATGGTAAGCACGTGTCCCATCATTCAGCGGCCGAAACACTACCCATGAAAGAAGCGCAGGTACTCAGATCATGAGCGGGGGCCGGTCATTTGAAACAAGCAAACTTCAAGAACGAGGGGTTACTCTTGAGCAGACTTCTACCGAGAGAACCCTCTCTTCCTTTCGATGCACCTTCTCTAAAAATGGCCGTCTTTAAGAACATGCTAGAAGGAGACCATTCCAGAACGGGGGCAAACTGTACGCTTGCTTGAGAAGAATCTCTACTGATGCATACAAACAGCGAGATAAGTCTCTTCTCAAGCAAGCCGTTTGTCCCCGTTCTGGAATGGTCTCTCTCCTGTGCGCTGCAACATGATTCCTGAAGACATCTTATCTCATCTTTCACCGCTGAGATGTGGTACACTTTTGTGAGACAATCAGACGGGTACGATTTTCCAGGACTCAACATAGATTTAACAAAGGTAGTATTGCAGGTGGATGATTTTGAAAGGAGTAATGAGTCCGCCTAAGAAGGGCATCGTTGGTCTTCACATAGCGGAAAATTTGACAGCCAATTTGACAGCTACACCGGCGAGTATAGACGAACAAGGACGAACAGAGACGAACAACATGAGATACTGAAAGGGGGCGTAAACGCGCATGACATCGGATTCCAACAAGCAGCTAACCCATCTGGACGAAAGCGGCAACATTCACATGGTCGATGTCACTGATCGACCGGAGACGGTGCGCGAAGCTATCGCCAGGGCTAGAGTGCGCATGGCGCCGCAAACTGTGCAGTTGATCGAAACGAACCAGGTCTCCAAGGGGAGTGTTTTAGAAGTAGCCAAGATCGCCGGCATCATGGC
>CATPCK010000582.1 GCA_955652655.1 uncultured Ktedonobacteraceae bacterium
CGCCTGACCAATGATGTCGATTCGCTAAACGAGATGTTCACTTCCGGAGCCATCTCCATTCTCGGTGATGTATTGACGCTCATCGGTGTGACAATCGCACTACTGATCATCAACTGGCAGCTCGCGCTCGTGACCTTTATTGTCATACCGCCGCTCTTGTGGATCACCTCCTATTTCCGCGTCGCTATGCGCGATAATTTCCGTGCTATTCGGGTACGCCTCGCGCGCATCAATGCTTACATCGCGGAAAATATCACAGGCATGAACATCATCCAATTGTTTAATCGGGAGCAGCGCAACTACGAACAATTTGACCTGTTGAACCGCGACTACTTGCAGCAAACGATCCGCTCCCTGCGCTATTTCATCCTGTTCAGCTCAATCACCAATTTCTTCAGTGCCCTGGCGATTGCCTTGATTATCTGGTACGGTGGCGGAAGAATCCTGTCAGGTGCGCTCACACTGGGGGCATTGGTCGCATATTTGCAATACGTGGACCGTTTCTTTCTGCCAATCCGTGACCTCGCCGAAAAGTATAATATACTTCAATCGGCAATTGCAAGTTCAGAGCGTATCTTCAAGGTGCTTGATGAGCAAGTCACTCTCCAGGATAGCGCAAACCCGAAGGAACTCGGTCCAGTGCGGGGTGAGATCGAGTTTCGCGACGTGTGGTTCGCCTACAACCCTGGTGAGTGGATATTGAAAGGGATTTCATTCAAGATTCAACCTGGTGAACGCGTCGCCTTTGTAGGGGCCACGGGCGCCGGTAAAACTTCGATTATCAGTCTCATGTCACGCTTCTATGATGTCCAAAAAGGTGCTATCTACATCGACGGTATTGATGTACGCGATATTCGCCAGAAAGACCTGCGTAGACATATCGGAGCGGTACTGCAAGATCCTTTTATCTTTTCCGGCACCATTGCCAGCAATATCCGCCTGCACGAAGAACAGATCAGCGATGAGATGATGCGTAAAGCCGCGGAATATGTCAACGCGGCCCATTTCATTGAGCAATTGCCTGACACCTACAACGAGGAAATTCGAGAGCGCGGCGCGGGGCTTTCGGTGGGACAAAAGCAGTTGCTGGCCTTCGCCAGGGCGGTTGCTTTCAACCCTGAGATTCTGCTGATCCTGGATGAGGCAACTTCCAGTGTCGATACAGAGACGGAGGTATTGATCCAGGATGCCTTGAATAAATTGATGAACAATCGGACCTCTATCATTATCGCTCATCGCCTCTCAACCATCCGCAATGTTGACCGTATTATCGTCCTGCACAAGGGTCGCATCGTGGAGCAGGGAAGTCACGAGGAGCTGCTGCACCGGCAGGGCGTCTATCGTAAGTTATACGAGTTTCAGTACGCCCAGTAGGAAAAGATAGTTATGGATTTACCCGCCGACCTGCGATTGGCCCTGGCGAACGAACTGGCCAGCGCGCCACAAAAAAACGTTGCCGATGCGGCAGAAAAACTCTCAAGTCGCTACCGCAGTGGTCAAGCACTGGCAAACGGGACGTTCCTGCACTCGCGCGCCGATGTGGTTGCCTACGCTGCCTACCGCCTGCCCGCTACATTCGCGGCAATCTATGCCGCACTCAATGAAGCACGCAAGAGGCGTCCTGACTGGCACCCTCACTCACTGCTCGATGCTGGCAGCGGTCCGGGCACGGCGCTGTGGGCGGCAAGCGAGTTGTGGCCTGAGTTGGAGCAAGTAACGTTGCTTGAACGAGATGATGGCATGATCACCTGTGGCAAGCAAATAGCCGCCCACGCTCGTTCCCGCATAGTACGCGAGGCAGTATGGCAGAAAGTGGATCTACTGGGGCCGTGGGAGAGCGAGCCAAAAGACCTTGTGATCACGGCCTATGTGCTCAACGAGCTACCTGCATCACGACGCGAAACTTTGATCGACAAACTATGGTCAGTCACAGCGGACACACTGGTCATCATTGAGCCGGGAACCCCAGCCGGCTACTCCCACGTCATTCAAACGCGCCAACAGCTTATCGCCGCCGGGGCGAACATCATTGCGCCCTGTCCCCATAATCTGCCATGTCCCATGGCAGGTAACGATTGGTGTCATTTCTCACAACGTATAGCGCGAACTCGTCTGCAGCGACAGGTAAAGCAAGCCACACTATCATACGAGGATGAGAAATTCTCTTACATTGCGGCATCGCGAACTATGGGATCGCCTATCCAGGGACGTGTCATCAGACATCCTCAGATACGACCAGGCCATATCCAGCTACAACTCTGTACACCCGAGGGCTTAAGGAGTACTATTGTGACGCGCAAGGATAAAGAGGCATTTCGCGAGGCACGTGACATCGCATGGGGCGATGCTCTTTCTCCCAGATGATAGGAAAAGGCCATTAGAAAGACCAAAGGTACAATGTGCTGCACGAGTAAGGACTTGCTGCATGTGCTACACTAAAAAAAGAGGCGTCAGTCCGTGGAGAGGAAGAACGAAAATCCTCTCCAGAAAAGGAGATATACTTGGTATACGCAACAAATCTCGGTTATCCACGCATTGGACGGAAACGAGAACTAAAAAAAAGCCTGGAACAGTTCTGGGCTGGCGAACTGAGTGAGGCCACACTGCTTGAACAGACCACGACACAGCGCAAACACACATGGACTCTGCAACAACAGCTCGGTCTGCAGCATATTCCTTCCAACGACTTCTCTCTCTACGACCATGTGCTCGATACCATTGCTATGGTGGGCGCGGTGCCAGAGCGCTACCAGTGGCGGGGCGAACGCGTCGATCTGTCTACCTATTTTGCTATGGCGCGTGGCATCCAGAACCAGAACGCTTCGATCCCGGCTATGGAGATGACGAAGTGGTTTGACACCAACTATCACTACATCGTCCCTGAGTTTGAGCAAGGCATGCAGTTCCGCTTCGCCTCTTCCAAGGTCGTTGACGAGTTCAGGGAGGCACAGGAGCTCGGTATCCACACGCGCCCGGTACTGCTCGGCCCGGTCTCATTCCTGCTGCTCGGTAAGTCTCATCACAGCGGCGTCTCGCCACTCACCCTGCTGCCCCAACTGCTTCCAGTCTATGCTGAAGTGCTGCGGGAACTAGCTGTAGCAGGGGCAGACTGGATACAACTGGATGAACCTTGCCTGGTGTTGGATCTCAACCAGGCTGCCCAGCAAGCTATGCAGGAAGCCTATATCCAACTCAGTACGGTTTCTCCCCGGTTGCGCTTGTTGGTGGCGACCTACTTTGGCAATCTTGGAGAGAATCTCTCTCTGGCACTTCAACTGCCAGTGGCGGGCCTGCATCTTGATCTGGTACGCGCTCCTGAACAACTGGAGCAGGCATTGGCAAGGGTTCCATCGACACTAACCCTCTCGTTAGGCGTCATCGATGGCCGCAATGTCTGGCGCACCAATTTAGAGCAAGCATTGGGTATGATTGAACAGGCTGTGCAAGTATCAGGTACAGAACGTGTGCTGGTCGCACCTTCCTGCTCGCTATTGCATGTACCGCTTGATCTACAGCAAGAGGCCCAGCTCGATGACGAATTGCGCTCCTGGCTTGCCTTTGCACAACAGAAACTTGATGAAGTGGTCCTGCTGACGCAGGGAAGTAACACAGGGCAGGAATCAATCGCTTCAGCCCTCGAAGCCAATCGCCAGGCATTTGCCCGGCGACGCGGATCCTCACGGATTCACAATGAAGAGGTCACGCGCCGGGTACAAGCTATCATCGATGTCCCAGCGAGACGTCTAAGTCCATACAGCGAGCGTCGCCAACGCCAACAGGAGCGGCTCCGTCTGCCACTGCTGCCAACAACCACCATCGGGTCATTCCCGCAGACTGCCGAGGTACGGGCAGCACGCGCTGCGCAAAAGAGCGGCAAGCTCTCACAGGACGATTACCA
>CATPCK010000583.1 GCA_955652655.1 uncultured Ktedonobacteraceae bacterium
ACCGAAGAGCTGTGGCACATCACGGGCCACATCGACAGCATCCATATGACCGACTGGCCGAGTTATGACGAGGAGATGACACAGGATGAGACCTTCACTCTGGTGATCCAGGTCAATGGTAAAGTACGTGAACGCATCGAAGTCTCGGCTGACATCAGCGAAAGCGAGGCTCGCTACCTCGCTCTGGATAATCCGAGGGTCGCTTCATTTATTGGCGAGGGCACCATTCAGAAGGTCATCTATATACCTGGCCGCCTGGTAAATATCGTAGTGCGCAACAGATAGCGAACCTGCCATAATCAAGCCAGGCCCCTTGCCTTTTTCTTCAGTAAGGCAAGGGGCCTGGCTTATTTCCTCTTTCATTTCTTCACCATCTGTAACCTGCCAACGACGATAGAAGTAGATATACGAAAGTATACCTACCCGCAGGATGTAGCATTACGCGTCTAAGGCTTACAGGCATGTTAATACGCGAAGGATTTTATATCGCACCAAAATGGAACCAGCGGAGGTGATTTGACGTATATACATCGAATAAGCAGTGCGAGACGGGAGGGAATCGGAAACTCTCCTGTGAGATATTTCACACATTGCGTGTTGTATAGTAAATAGTTATTTTGCTGATTTCCGTTTAAGCTTAAGGCGTAGGGAATAAGTAGTAGAGAAGGTGAAATTGCTGTCAGGTCAATCAGTAATTTGATATTTGAAAAAGTATCGCGCCGAACGTCTATTAAAGTGTAATACATCTCTAAAATAGTCGAGCGGCCATTAACCTGATAACCATTGAGAAACGGAAATAAGTTTTAGCGGACAGCCTACGATAGGCAGAAGGATACACATATGAATCCGCAAATCAATTCTGAAGAACATCTAATCACAGCTACAAGCGCTGAATCTGAAACAACTGAAATTGATACACTTGCCCAGAGCGGTTTTACCTCTGACGAAATTATGTCACTCCTCTGGCTCCGCCAATGGTACCAGAATGGTGGCAGTGACCGTACCGAAGTTATCCGGCACCTGGAGTTCCTCAAACTTTTAGTACTGAGCGGAAAAATAGAGCCGTAATTACATCACACAGTGACTCCTGCAAAGGAAGTCCCTCTGTGTTACGCATAGAAGGGAGAAGGGCGCCCACGTGGGTGCCCTTCTCCCTTCTATGCGTAACAACGTATTTCTTTCTACCCCTTTGCCCTCATCTCCATCTGCTGCATAAACCAGTATTGAGGGACAGCAGCCAGTTTTATTTTCAGAGGAACGCTGGCACGTTTGGTGAAAACATTATAATTGTTGAGACGAATACGATCCAGTATATGCCGGTAAAGAGAGCTACTTAATCGCACCGCCAGGCGGCAGTCTGCATGCAACAATGGTATTCCAACCTGCGAGCGCAGGTAGTACTCATCAGCGCGGGCCATTTGAAAGCGTACTAAATCTCGAAATGCATCATTGATTACCCCTGCCATCAATTCTGCATCGCTATAGCCGAAGCGCCTCATCTCATCTAGCGGCAGGTAGATACGACCGCGACGAGCGTCTTCACCGATATCGCGCAGGATATTTGTTAGTTGCAGCGCCACGCCCAGGTCAACAGCATGAACAAGGGCAGCCTCGTCGTGATAGCCAAAAATTGTGCTGCTAAGCAATCCTACTGTTCCTGCGACCCGGTAACAATAAACATATAGTTCCTCAAACGTCTTATAGCGGCGCACGGTCAAATCCATCGCTACGCCTTGTAGCAAATCGAGAGCAGGCTCTAGTGGTACATCATACCGTTCAAGCATATCGCTCCAGGCAAGCTGGATTGGCCCTGTGTCGCTTCCCCCTCGCTGATAGATGCGCCCCATGGAGCAGCGCCAATATTCCAGGCCCTCTTCAGGAGAGCGTAAACCGCTAAGATGACCTGGACGTGGTGCCTGAGCTTCAATCACTTCATCAACGATATCATCCACCACACGACAGAAAGCATATACTGCCCAGATAGCTTTACGTTTCGGGGGAGGCAAAAACATCGATCCCCAGTAAAAGGTCTTCGACGCTCGTTGCGTCACCCTCCGACAATACTCGTAAGCTTCGTCTATCTGCTCCTGTAGCATTCACTGCCTCCTGTTGTTTATCATCCTTACAACACCTGCAATAGCGCGCATACTGGCATGCAAAACACGCTTCATGCCTGGATACTCGTAAGAAGGTCCTCTAGAAACTTCGCTGTGTAAAGAGGGACGCGCCACAAAGCAAATATCGGTAATTATCCTTAACCATTGATGAGAATACATTCTGTTACGTTATAAATAGCGAATCAGGTGAGTGACGCTCTTTAACCAATGAATCCAGCCATCTTCCCACTTTTGTCTGCACAGAGGAGGAGGATATAACCATGAGAGGGCAATCTACGTAGATAGTGATAACAAGCATTTGCAAGTCGCTTGATGATAGCTATTAATGCAGATGAACAAAATCATAAGGACTAATATGCGCATTATTCTCTACCTTGGGAAAGGCGGCGTTGGCAAAACAACGATCTCCGCCGCTACTGCTGTTCGTTCCGCGATGTTGGGCAAACGTACACTTGTTGTCAGTACCGATCTTGCCCATAGCCTGGCCGATTGTCTGAATCAACCGCTGACTTCAGAACCTAAAGAACTGGCAGCGAATCTATGGGCGCAGGAAGTCAATGCCCTGGACGAAATGCGCCGCGGCTGGGGCAAATTACAAGATTCAATGACTAAGATGTTGCGCAATCGCGGTATAGATTCTGTTATGGCGGAAGAGCTTGCCCTCATTCCTGGCATGGATGAGATCGTTAGCCTGATCAACATCTATCGTAACGCACGTGAAGGAGACTTTGACGTCGTCGTCATTGACGCCGCCCCTACAGGTGAGACCGTGCGACTGCTCAGTATGCCAGATACTTTCCAGTGGTATGCCGGGCGCCTCATGAATCTACAGAATGGCACACTCAATCTCGCCAGGCCGTTGATCAAGGCCTTCCTGCCTTCCGGGGAAATACTGGGCGCAGTCCAGGAACTCAGCGAGCGAGTGAAAACACTGCGCGAGGTGCTGGGCAATCCCGATATCAGCTCTTATCGCCCTGTCGTCAATCCCGAACGCATGGTCATCAAAGAGGCTTTACGAGCTGAAACCTACCTCGCTCTCTTCGGCTATCCTATCGACGCCGTTGTCTGTAACCGTGTCCTTTCAAAAGGTGATTATCAAGATACCTTCATGCAAGAACTTTACCAGAATCAAACAATGTTGCTTCAACAAATTCATAACACATTTGCACCACTTCCCATCTGGGAGGCGCCTTACTATTCTCATGAAATTCTCGGCATTTCCCAACTTGGCAAGCTAGCCGATGTGATCTTTGGTGAACAGGACCCAACGCAAGTGTTCTACCGAGGTCAAATACAAGAGGTAACGCGTTATGGAGACGAATATATCTTGCGCCTTCCTCTGCCCCACGTCGAGATGGACAAGGTCTTGATGACCAAAAAGGGTGATGAGATGATCGTTGAAATCGGTAACTTCAAACGCGACATCACGCTCCCCTCTGTGCTATCCAACCAGGAGGCTACGGTGGCACGATTTGTTAACAAAGCCCTGGAGATTCACTTTACAGCCCCAGACGTCAACTCAGATTCTCATGTCGCTTGACACTTGTTCCAAAGACCCACTATAGTAGAAAGAAACAGGGGATAGTGAACAATCTGAGTTATGCCAGAGATAACCAATCCAACGCTCACCAGCTACATTGAACGGGCGCGGAAAGTCCTACAGCACGAACAACGTACTAACCACCAGGACCAGGCGATCAAACCGGGAGGGTTAGAAATCTTTGTTGTGCGCTGGGCCGACGAGGTCAGTAGCATCTGCAAAAATGCCGGGTTTGACCTGCGCCCAATTCATAGTTTTACTGAGTATCTTGAAGGATACCGCCAGCAGGATCCTATGCAACGCGCAGCAAGCTTGCGTGCTGCTCTTGCTACACTCAATGAATTAGAGCAACATGATCATGGACAAAGAAGTAGTAGTGTTCTAACCCCTCCCACGCAGTCTGATGGACACGATAAAAGTGGTTCAAGCACACCAGTTCGCGATAAATCGGGTCTTAACAACAAGATTACTGCCATGACAGCACAAACAAAGCCCGAAAACAAATCTGTGGCGAAACCCCCGCAAAATACCATCCGCTTAGAGGCTAATATGTCGGCTGGTCATACTGTACTGACGCTCCTCAGTGCCGATATTACGGCGGTTCCGGGTGTGGGGGCCTCGGTTGCCGCGCGACTTCACAACCTGGGCATTCGCTCCGTGCGCGATCTACTCTTCTATTTCCCGCGCGAACACCGCGATTATAGCAAACTCGAAAAAATTGCCAGTATTCCCTTCAATGAGCTGACGACGACAATGGGCCTGATCTGGGAAGTGAAAAATGTTCCTACGAGCGGCGGCAGGACACGCACTATTGCCACTATCTCTGATGAGACGGGCAAGTTGAATGTCACGTGGTTCAATCAACCCTATCTGCTCAAGCAGTTGAAGGCCGCCCAGGGCTCCTATCTGGTCGTTACCGGCGTCAAACAACGCTTTGGCAACAAAATCGAATTCTCAGTACGCAGCCACGAGCTACCCGAACAGGGTGACCTTGTGAACACAGGACGCCTGGTGCCGGTATATTCCCTGACCGAAGGCCTCCATGCTAAGTCGCTGCGGCGTTTCACAAAGTGGACAGTTGACCGCTACGCGGCGATGATTCCCGATCACCTGCCTGCAGGTGTACGTTCAGCCGGAAAACTTATGCCCTTGCCTGATGCAATCTCTCATATACACTACCCTGAAAATGAAGCAGCCCTGATCAACGCCCGCCGCCGCCTGGCCTTTGACGAACTATTTCTGATCCAGCTTGGCATGCAGGAACGGCGCAGTCGCTGGCAACGAGAGGCTCCACAGGGGAACGCTTTCAACATTGACCTCACCAAATTTTTTATCGATGTCCCTGCGACAGCATCAATAGCAGAGAAAGGAGAAGCCAGCAGTACAGGAGTGGCCGGTGAGAACCAGAAACAAGATATGCACAACCCTCTCAACTCTACGCTCTGGTCACCGGACTCCACTAAAGAGCCCTTTGAGGCGACCTTACCATTTCGTTTTACTGCTGCCCAACGACGCGTCATTAGCGAAATACTTGACGACCTTGCGCAGAGCAAGCCCATGTGTCGTCTACTCCAGGGCGATGTCGGCGCCGGTAAAACGGCTGTGGCCGCCGCCGCCCTGCTGACCGCGGCCCTCAACGGCCATCAAGGGGCAATCATGGCCCCCACTGAACTGCTTGCAGAACAACATGCACGCAGTATCAGCGCCATGTTGGAACCATTCGGTATTCATACTGTCCTGCTGACCGGCAGCCTGAAACAGCGCGAGAGGGCCATGGGACGCGCGGCCCTCGAACGTGGCGAAGCAATGGTCGCCATAGGCACCCATGCCCTCATCCAGGAAGATGTGACTTTTAACCGGCTGGGTCTGGTTATTATCGATGAGCAACACCGCTTCGGTGTTGAACAGCGCGACATACTACGCCAAAAAGGGTATCATCCCCATATGCTCGTTATGACCGCCACCCCCATTCCACGGACACTCGCACTCACTTTGTATGGAGATCTGGATGTCTCGGTCATCGACCAGCTCCCCCCTGGGCGCCAGAAAATCATCTCGCGCTGGCGCACTGGCGCGCGACGCGCTGAAGCCTATACTGTTATCGCCCACCAGGTAGCGGAAGGCCATCAAGCCTTTATCATCTGCCCTTTGATCGAGGAGTCAGAGTCGCTCGCCGTCAAATCCGCGACCGCCGAGTTTGAACGTTTGAGTCGCGAGGTCTTCCCCAATTTGCGCCTGGGCCTGCTGCACGGCATGATGAAACCTGCCGAGAAGGATGCAACCATGCGCCAATTCCGCGATCGTGAGCTCGACATTTTGGTGGCAACCTCGGTCATCGAAGTAGGTATCGACGTTCCCAATGCTACCGTCATGGTAATTGAAGATGCAGACCGCTTTGGGCTATCACAACTACACCAGTTTCGTGGGCGCGTCGGGCGCGGCAATGATCAAGCGTTCTGCTACGTGCTCAGCGCCGATGCCAGCATCCAGGCCCAGGAACGCCTGCATGTCTTCCAATCCACCGACGACGGTTTCCGTCTCTCCGAAGAAGACTTGCGACTACGCGGACCGGGCGACTTCATCGGTGTGCGCCAGAGTGGCATGCCTGAACTCCGCATGGCCGACCTGAGCGATACCCGGCTCATAGAATTGTCACGTTCCCTTGCAGAAAAACTTTGGCAAAGTGATCCATACCTGCGCAAGCCAGAGCATGCGGCGCTCCGCGAAAGAATGCGGCTCTTCTGGCAACAATTTATGCCGCACTGACGTGGTTTTACTATCTGCTGCGCGATTGGGAGCACATAGGGGATTGGCAGGATCGTTGGTGAGCGTTGCAGCAGCCAGGCTAGTATTGAGAGTCGTTATTCCTTCGATCAACACTTAGGATAGCAGCTTGTCCAGCGTGATCGGGAGATCACGGATGCGCTTGCCTGTGGCATGGTAGATGGCGTTGGCGAGCGCGGCAGCGATGCCGATGAGGCCAATCTCGCCAATACCTTTGGTACCCATGGGATTCAGCTGGTCAGCTTCACCAACGAAGATGACATCCATGTTGGGCACATCAGCGTTAACGGGTACCAAATAATCACCGAAGGTGGCATTTGCGATGCGACCCGTCTCGGCGTCGGAGACCATCTCTTCCAAGAGTGCCATTCCGATGCCGCCGACAGCGCCCCCGATGATCTGGCTCGCGGCCAGTTTCTCGTTGAGGATGCGTCCACCATCAATCGCTGAGACGACGCGCGTGACACGGATCAGACCAAGGTCAGGATCAACGCGAACTTCCACGAACTTTGCGCCGAAGGCCCCTGCGGGCGCAATGCCCATCTCCTGCTTGACCGACTTTCGCAAGCGCCTGCTTGAAGGGGGAGCAGAGCAGGTGTTGTTGGATGCCATGCTCGCTGTATTTAAGGAACGGGGCTGGCTCAAGCAACGGCAGCGCCAGCGAACCGACTCGACCCACGTGTTGGCCAAAGTGCGCGCGATCAACCGACTCATGTGCGTGGGCGAGGCTATGCGCTTTGCGCTCAACAGCCTCGCCGTTGTCGCTGGAGAGTGGCTGCTGGCCCATAGCGACCCTGAGTGGCTTGACCGCTATGGGCATCGGATTGAGGAGTCCGGCCTCCCACAAAGCCAAGAGGACCGCCAGGCCGTCGCTGAGCTCATCGGTCGAGATGGCTCGACCTTATTGGCGCATATCTATGCTGCCGATGCCCCTGCCTGGTTGCGTGAGATCCCGGCAGTCGAGATCCTGCGCCGCATCTGGATCCAAAACTATGTCTGGGTCGAGGGGCAGCTCCACTGGCGAAGCAATGAGGACCTTCCTCCGGGCAAACAGTTCATCAACTCACCTCCCGTTATATCGGCCTTGCCAAAACGCACTTGCAACATCTTGGTATTGCCGCTGCGATGAATCTGGTTCGTGTAGTGGCATGGCTCGATGGGGATGAACTGGCTCCCACACGCGTCACTGCTTTCCAAAGGCTTTACCTTGCAGCTTAAAGGAGTTTCTGCCCTTTGTCCAAATGATTTGCCGTTCTGTGCCATACGTTTTGCCACCTGCGAAGGTGCGCACAGCAGAGGGCCTGTAAAGCCAGATGAGAAGCAAAGTACTCACCAACTTTGGCAATTGCACTCCAAAGCGATGAAATCGAGTACGTGGCCATTGAATACGAATGAAGCGATTCGCGCTGTTTTTCGCTTCGTTTGTATTCAATGCCCCAGGTGCGATTCACACAGGGGTAGTATACACCTCGCTGGAGCTGTTTTGTAAACGCTCTCCAGTGTGGAGCTGGTTGATGTTCACCAGGTATAAAAACTTTCCAGACCATACCCGCCGAGGGCCAAGGAAAGCTCGCCTCCGTGGTGGATCTCATGTTCAAGGACATGCCAGACAATCCACTGCCGTGTGCACGGGGGGAAGTCTTCCCGCTCTTCTTCGCTCACGAAGGCCGGAGTTGGAAAAAGGTGTTCCAGATCAGCGGAAGTCCAGCGGGCCAGTGCGTCGGCAATCGTGTGCCAGGTCTTCTCAAACATGGCGACCAGTTCAGCGGCCTCGCGCACGGGTTGTTCGTCATCGTTCCAGTGTGCCAGATCGGGATTTCCTTCACCCATCCACAGTTGGAACCACAAGACTCGTGCATCGATCATATGGGTGAGAAGCATTCCGATCGACCAGTGATGTGACGCGATAGGGAAGGCAAGTTGTTCGGATGAAAGCGACGCGATGGTTTCGACGAGGCCTTGCTGATAGTTCTCCCAGCCTTTGTAGAACGTGATGAGTGCAGATGCCTGTTCCGTCATGTTTGTATGCTCCTTGCTTCTGATGATGTGCTCCCATGCATCCTTGCGGAAGCACATCCCAGACGACTATGGGGCGTGACCTCTGGCGAAGGTTTTTCTTTGAGTCTCCCCTGGGGAGACTCAAAGAAAAACCTGCCAGGCTTCGGGTGTCTGCTTAGCCGTGCCGCGATGGCCACAGAGCGCGGCCAGAACGGCTTCGCCTACCCCTCTGGCTGCGATCCAAGGGACTGGTTGATCTCCCAGAGGTTGCCTTCTGGATCGGCAAAGTACGCCGTGCGCAGCCCCCAGGGCTGGTTGGTTGGGGGTCTGAGAAACGTGACTCCCTTGGCCTTGAGCGCCTCGTATGCGGCGTCGACATCCTCAACACCAGCGGCCAGAAGTACTCGAGGCCCTCCCTCGATCTTCAGCTCAAGCGCCTCCTCACTGATCATGTGTGCGGCGGCTGAGACCTCCAGCAGGAAAAAGTACACGTTTTCCATCTGGAAAGAGACAGAATCGGGAGTGCTCTCTTGCACCTCAAGCCCGAGCGTGTCCCGATAAAACGTCAGACATCTGGCCAGGTCTCGGACGAACAACCCAGTCGCCATGACTCTGTGAAACATTGTTTACCCCTCTTCTTTCTTTGTCGAGTCAGAACGAGAGTCCATGCGCGTGCGTGAGCCATGCACCTCTCCACTCGTTCAGGCCGAAGCGCGTCTGTGCTCGACAAGGACCAGTGTAGCACAGAAGGAGGGACAAAACTTCTTCAATCTTGCTCAAATCTTCTGTCTCAGTCCCTTTAGCTCAGAGAAAAAGACTCATACGAGCCTGCCAGCAGAGCCACTTGACAGATTTGCGCCGTTGCGGCAAAACGTATGGCGCACAACGGCAAACTATTCTGGCAAAGGGCAGTTTCCCAACAGTGTCGCTTTTCTCAGAGAGATATGGATCCCCTCATGGAAGAGCGCTCTCTCCAGCGTAGTAACTCGTCCAGCATGATAGATACCCCTTCCTGGAACTGGTGAGTGTCACCACCAAGCCCGACGCGGATGAAGTACTCGTAAGCGGGGCCGAAAACCGAGCCTGGCAGCAGTAGAATGCGCCGCTCTAGGGCGAGGTGACGGCAGAATGCCTCCGCAGGGAAGGGGAGTTGTACGAAGGCGGTGTAGCTGGCTTCAGGGCGCTGCCATGCCGGTGTTCCCTGGTAGTGCGCGCTGGCTTGCGCGATGGCCTGTGCGAGTTGCTCTCGATTGGTGCGTGCAGCGGTCAGGCGTGGCGTGATGAGCTGCGATGCATGGCGCAACGCGACTTCGGCCAGGAATTCTCCTGGGGCGCTGGCGCACATGGTGGAGTAATCACGGGCTTCGCTCACACGCTGCAAGAGTTTGTGGTTACGACTGGCAATCCAGCCGATGCGCAGCCCGCCGAGTCCCCACGGCTTGGTCATATCTGCGATGCTGATCGCATGCTCAACAACATCGATGATCGAGGGTG